>JAZQHN010000228.1:0-22547 GCA_045540615.1 Clostridia bacterium | reverse complement strand
TATGAAGAGAAAATGAAGCTGTATATGGCGGTGACCGCCGACAGATTGGAGCTGCCAGTTATCGTAGCTGACAGCCCCGTGGAACTGGCCCGACGTTTCCACAAGTCGGAGGCCAAGCGGTCTTAGGAAGACAACATGTTTCCCCAAACTTGCCCGGCAGTTCCAACAACCGCCCAGCTTCTTCGAGCTCTTCATACCGTGCCAGTTTTTCAAGAATGTCTTCCATTGCGGGGCAGTTTTCTAAATTTTCACGGCAATACTTGTGATCATACTTGCAGTTGCTTCCGCACCAGTATGATGCGGCCTGTCCGTTTGAAAATCTTTCAGTCAGTCTTACCATCTACTCCACCTCACTTACATAAATCGAGGTACATTCTTGCGGCTTCAAGCACCTCTTTCAATTCCGTTTCCATATAGGTCATGTGGCACTCTTCGTACAGTTCATATTCAACCGCTTCTATCGCCTTCAGTAAGTCCATTACTCCACCCCCTCTATTGCCTCGTGTGCCTCTTCCGGGGTCCCAAATACTTTTGACATGTGAAAGATTTTCACCCCTACATCGTCGCCAAGCCGTGTTTCTTCTGCCATTTCTTCGAGCTGTTCATCAAAGCTCTCGTCTAAACCATAAATGCCTGTGCAAACTATTACATACTCGCCGCAAGTGGCAAGGAATAAATAACCGCTGATTTCTGCCTCGTCGTAATAGTCCTCGATGCAGTATACCCATTCACCGGGTTTATATGGCAGCAGCATTAACCGGCCGGAATCTGCTAAGTCTTCAAAGTGCGCCAGTTCTTCAAATAACGCCCTAACGCCTGCTGTATGGTCTGTCAAAAATTCAATTTTACCGTTTGCGAAATCAACTGTACCGCCACCGTCAGGAAACTTGATTCTCTTTGTCAGTCTTCCCATGTCTTATTCCCCCTTGTATGGCTCTGCTGGCATCCATGCGATTACATCATCTCGCAGACTATAACCTCCATTGGAATACTGATAAAATCCCTCGCCTTGCCATTCGTGATCGTCAAGCTGGCCCTGTGTCTTGAAATAGACTGCTGTACTGAGATATGGATTTTTTCTCATAAGCAAATGCGTTGTTACTACTCTCTGGCTATTGTTAGGCATTACTCCACTGCTGCACGAAATCCACTGGTCTGCTGGTGGCTCTACTCTTTTATTCCATGCTTCGATGGCTTCTTTTTCCGTGTAATAATTGCCTGTATCCGAAAAACAGTTAAAACATACAATACGGAAAAACTCTGTGCTTCTGTCTATTCGGTGAATCTTAGGTTCACCACCGCAAAACGGGCACGGTTTCAGCTTCTGTCTGCTAATCTGGTTGTTCATTTTGTACCGCCTTTTCCTTTTCAAATTCTCGAAAACAACATTCTACATATTCGCCACAATCGTCAGGACTTGCACCGCAGTAATCGCAAATAGTCGTTTCTGTGATTTTCTTTGGGTTATCAGTTTTGACCCATCCTCTTAAAAATTCCATCATTCTTCCTCACCACCTTATGCCATCTTTCGGCTGTCTTTTGCACTGCCACCATTCCTTCCACGCCATCTATTAGGTAGGCAACTTCATAAATGTTCCCCAGCGTTTCACCGTAGCCTTCAGCGGGCATATATTTATCTGCAATGATGTGGTTTGTGGCCAGCATTTTTAAGATTTCTTCCTGTTGCTTACGGGTTAAGATTTTCATTCTTCCTCACCATCCCATAATTAAAATCAAAGCTACAATTATGGCTGTTATAATAAGCACCATATTCTGCAAGAATTCACCGTGTTTATCAAGCTCTTCAAAAATGATAGCGTCTGCAACCTCAGAGCCGATAAATTTTCCAAGTAACCAACCTACCAGGCAAGCAGCAATGAGATATTTTATGCCAGCATTCATTCTTCCTCACCTCTCATATCAGCCATTCAGGAATGATTCTGTTGCATTATACAGATTGTCTGTACCATCTTCGAACCCATGAGAATAGTTATTCAAAGCTTTCTGCTTTTCTGTATCAGGTGGGTATTTTGCATACAGATTTTCTTTTCTGTTTCTATCCTTCACGGACTTCATGTATTCCAGCACTTTCTTCTTTCTCACGAATCCAAACATACTATTTCTCCTCCCTCATATCAGCACCGCAGTTTGGGCAGTAGTAAAAACCGTTTTCTTCGGGTGTTCCGTCAATGTTTATCTTACTGTCACATTCAGAACACTTCCATTTGTAGCCGTATTTTATCCACCGCCCCTTCGGTCTTTCGGGCTGGGAAAGGGCTGAGATTGCAAATTTCAAGCTTTCAACTTTGTCATTGAGCGAGCTTCTTTCCCTTGCTTTTTGCGGTAATGAATTTAATATGTCCTCTGCGGCAATCATACTGTGATGTAAAACCCTTATCGCTTCTTCTCTGCTAATCATGGTGTTTCTCTCCTATTGGCTCTGCATTATTTACATAAGCCTTGCAGTTTTTACAAGTCTGCAAGATATCATCGTTCCAGCAATTAAACATGCCATAACAAAAGATTCTATCATCTTCAAGACCATATTCATGTTTTGTAGTTTTGGCTCTTTTGCAGTAATCTTCTAACGGTTCGCCCCTTAATTTTGATCGACTAATCATGGTGTTCACCTGCCTTATACTTCTCACAGCATGATACAAAGAAACAGTCCGCTAACCGTCCTGCAAACGCATAAGCCTTGCAGAACCGCCCTTTGTTATACTGGCATTTATCACAGAAACCGTTTTCGAGTGGGTTTTCAATTCTTTCACTCATGGTGTTCACCTGCCAGTTCTTCTAACGACCATGAAATTTCATTGTCGAGTTTGTGCATAATGCCATCCAAAGCAGCCCATTCTTCCTTGTCAAATCTTGCTCCAGAGTGTGTTGCGAGTTTTGATACAACGTGTGCCAAGAAGGCAAATGCCTGTTTTTCATAATCATTCATTCCGTCCACCTCGCTTTACGATTTCAATGGCTATATCTAACCCATCGGATATGCCGTATTTGCGAATTGTTAAATACTCATACCCCATATCCTTGTCTCCTTCCGCTTCGTGTGCATAAAGGGTGCTTTTCGCTTCCAACTCCTTCACCACCGCTTCTACATCGTAGGCGGTAGGCCGGGAGTCAAATAACGCAAGAACGCACTTTACCAGGTGGGCGTCTCTTTCAGTCAGTGGCTCACCCATAAATGAGCCGTATTTTTCAAAGCTCTTAATTGCTTCATCTATATCAATCAGTCTGCCCATCACTTCCACCCCTTAATCAGCTTATTGATTTCATTTTCGCACCGGGAAAACTCTGCCAGGACTTCTGCTACCGTCTCAGCATCAGAGTTCCGGATCCGGCGTTCAGCAAAACTTACAAGAAGCTGCTGGAAGTTCCGAACATACCCCGATGCCTGGCGGGTGTAGACCTTTTCTTTCCCGGCCTTAGTCTTCCCGGTATATTCTTCCTCAACCCACATGCACTGAGGGGCGGACTTAATGATGTATTTTCCGATTTTAACGTCCATTGTCTACTCCTTTATCCTCATTCTTTTTAGGGCTTCGCCCTTATAGGCAATCATTTCATTGCGGCTTTTGCGGTCTTCCTGCTCCTTCAGCCTTACTTCCGGATCTAAAACCGAGTAAAGGAAGTTCCTGTTGACCACATGGCCTTTTTCAAATTTGTCACATTTTACCCCAAACTGGCAGTTCCTTGATTCCCCTGTGTCCAGTATGTATAAACAGGCTGTTATACTGCCTGAAATCCATGTATGGTGTTTACACTTGGCACAGTGTTTTCTATCTTCTGCTGTTGGTTCATATACGCTCATAAAAAGTAAATCTCCTACTGTTGAAAGCTGCTATAAATTCTCCCGTCTCGCCGTCCCGCTGTTTTTCAAGCATAATCCGCATCGGCTGTTCGTTAATCCATGCTGACGGGTCATCAGCTTTAGACGGGTCAAGTCTATGCAGCATAATTATATTGTCGCTGTCTTCTTCAATAGACCCTGATTCCTTTAAATCTGCCATGGTTGGGGTAGTGTTCTGAGCGTTGCGGTTTATCTGACAAAGCATCATAACTGCCACATCTTGCTCCATGGCGATTTTTTTCAGGGTATTGGTCATGTATGAGAACCGTTCTCTGACGCTCTGAAAGCGCTTTGGAGCGGTCATTTGTGTGAGCTGGTCTACTACTACCAAAAAAGGCTTTTCCCGCTTAATGGCCGTCAGGATAGTTTCAATGTTTCCCTGTCCTTCATAGATTTTGAACCTTCGGGATTTTTCTATTTCAGCAACCATATCCTGTGCAAACATCATTTCGTTGTCGCTGAGTTTGCCGGATTTGATTTTCCAGGTGTCTGCCAGTTCATTAGAAATTACGATTCGGGAAAGGGTCTGTACTGTAGACATTTCCAGAGGGAAGTACAAAACCTTCTGCCCGGCTGACCATACCTTCATTGCTATCTGTAAACCGAAAGCGGATTTCCCCACTGACGGACGGGCAGCTACGGTGGTAAGCTCTTTTCGTCTCAGTCCCCCGGTCATTCTGTCCAGGGTTGGCAGCCCATACCGGATAGTCTTTTCGCTTGCCCTGCGGGTCATTTCCTGGGTGAACAGGTTAGCCCATCCGGTGTTGTCCTTGACAGTTTCCCGTGATTCGAGAAGGTAATCTATCCTGTCCTTGATTGCTTCTACATCAGCAGATTTATCAACTTGTGCGATCTGGCGTAAAATTTTGTCCTTCTGCCACTGTTCGAAAATCTGACTGTAGAATAACCCCGAATACTCCTGTTGCATCTTTGCAAGTTCCACTATGGAGATATTCATTTTTCGGGTTATATCTAAGGCATTGTTGCCTTCTTTCAGCAGCCGGAAGATTTGCCCGTAGTGTATGAAGTCTGTAGACTCAAACTGGTTCATATCATCCAGGTTGTACCCCAGCAGCCAGCCGCCAAGCAATATTCTTTCTTCGTTCATGGCTAATACCTCAAGTCTTCATCACGTTTTCTTATAGGGTCTGGCTGGTTCCGTTTTTCCCATGTACGGATGGCAGCTTGCCAGTCTTTCATTTTGTTCTTTCCAATCATCCAACCTCTTGCTTCGTAGAAGTCCATAAAGCTTTCTGCATCTATGCCGTTATGACGTTCCTTGCAGTAGGCTTTTACCATATCCAGCGTAGGAGGAATTTGGTTTTTAGGTCTGCCCCCTATAATATTATTATTCTTTACATTCTTGTTTGTGTTACGTTGTTGTTCCGTTGTTGTTCTCTTATCCACACGAACGCTGTCACATTCATTATCGAAAGCCTGATACTTTCCCCAATTTTCAACGGTTACAACGGAAAATTTGTTGTTCGATTTGATGTCCACCATGCTGTTCCGTTTTAGCACATTTATATATTTCCATACTGTGGACTCTGGAATGTTCAATTCCTCGGCAGCGGCCTTTCTTCCGAACACAAATTGCCCTGGCATCAGGTCAACTTTTTGTAAGCCGACAAACACCGATACTTCTTTGTGGGCTGCCTTTACAAGACACCATACCCACACCTTTAACAGTCGTTCATTTTGGAAAACAGGTGAGTCTATAATTTTACGAAACAGCTTTACATAGCCTTCCATTACTTATCACCCCACGTTGCCTTTAATCTTGCCAGCTCGTCCGGCGTAAGAGTTTCTATACCAAGTGACTTTGCATCTTCCACAACGCTGTCTATCAGCATCGACATTTCTGATTTGTCCATTTCGTGGGAAGGTTTCAGCAGGTAAAACCATCTGTAGATATTCCCCTTTCGGTCTTCTGTTCTGTCCGTAGGTGAGAAATGGATCTCTTTCTGTTTCAGCCAGAAATCGTTATCCGGCTGAAGGAGCCAGTGCTTTTTCCCGTCTTCGTTCGTCCAGGCAATCCCTACATAAGCAAGGTTCCTGTTATGCAGTTCCACCAAGGGGACTTTTGTTTCCCTTGAAATCTTTCTGCATAACTGCCAGTAATAGGCGTTAGCATCAAGTGTCCTTCTCGCCTTTTGAGGGGCGATTGTAACAACGTAATCTTTACTTAGGTCTAACTGTCCCAACTCGGACAGAAAATCGTTCAGAAGTCTCGTGAAGTCCTTGTGGAAGGGAATGATTAAATTAGTCTGTTTGTATAAAAGTTCAATCCTCGGCTGGTCTGTCAGCTTCATTGTCCACCTCCAACCATGCATATTTGTTATACGTCAGTTTTGATTCATCCCAATGTTTGTAGTTGGCAGCCAGGTACGATGCAATCATCGGCTTAATCTCCTGACGCTTTACACCATCGTAATCTGTATGGCATTTCTTACAGAGAAGCACTAAATTCTGTGCAATACCTCTGCCAAGCTGTGCCCTGCTTATGTAGTGTGCGGCCTCAACGTTGTTGTACCTGCCGCACAGGATGCATCTACAGTTATCACGCCTGTATATTTCCCTTCGTACCTTTGAGGGAATATCAGTTGCCTTTGTCAGTTCATGCCTTGCCATTTGTAATCCTCACATATCCGCTTCTGCCCGGTTTCAGTCTGTCTTCCAGATAAAGAGCATACATGCCCGGATGGTCAGCTTTGAATTTCTTTTCGTTGAACTCTGATACAACCGTATCATCACCATCTGGAACGAGAGTAATCCTTGTACCACCGTTCATTGTCCATGTTTTAATACCGTACTGGCTCATGGCTTTGAATAATTCAGCCTTGGCATCTTTGGCTTCTTTCTCAATCTGCTTATAGGCCAGCAATGACCTTTCTAAAGCAAGAACCTGCTCTGCTGCGGCTACAATTTCAAACGGCTGCAACTCTTCTTCGGTCAGAAAAGGGTTTTCCTTCAGTTTCTTGAGGTCTTCCCGAAAACGGTCAAGGTGATAATAAATCTCCTGTAAGATATGTTCGTGGTCACGAATGTTCACAACATACACGGTCAGTCTGTCCGGGTCAAACTCTTCCGAAAAATTCTCCGGTCTTTCGTAGACTGCCAGTTTTCCAAACTCTGCGCCGTACATGGCCATATAAGCAAGGAGCTGCACCAGATAATACTTGTAGCCATCAACAGAGGTGTGTATTTGGGACGTGGTCTTGATTTCAAGAATTTCCATGTACTTTTCATCCCATCCGTCCACATGAAAGCGGAGATCCGCAGAAGTTTTCATGGATTCAACATACTCTCTTCCATACTGAGCGTTTACATACTCTCTGATTTTAGGTTCAAGTACATTCCCATATTCGGTGTATTTATTCCCGGTAAAGTCGGATTCTGCAATCTGTGCTTTTTCCTGTAAGAGCTGCCACCTTGTTTTGAAGGGTGACAGTCCCATGATAACGGGAATATCTGAACCTCCAATGTATTTCCATCTTTCTTTCGTTACGTCCTGCATATTAGCCCTCTAAGTCTTTCAGTACCTCTTCGAAACGTTCCTCTGTGGTGGTTCCGGTTAAGCCATAATCGGCAGCCAGTTCCTTAAAGGAAATGCCTTTAGCCCTTGCAGTAGCAATAACCTTATCACGGTAGGTTTCCGGCTGTGGCTCTTCTGGCTGTGGGGTAGTTTCTTGCGGTCTGTCATATTTGGTTCTGTCTTTTGCCCAATAAATATCTGCACCAAAACCCAATGCCTTGCATGCTACAGAAATAGCATCGGTAAGAGCCTTTTTGTAACATTCATCGTCCACGTATAACCCCTTAGTTTCCTTTGCAATCAACATAGATCCGCCGATTCCAGGGATTGGCTCTGACCATTCATTATCAGCCTTGACGTAAAGGTTAATCTTCACATGGGCCGTCAGTTCGCCACCATTTACGGCTGGTGTAGCCTCATACCACTGGTTTACAATTTCGTACTTCCAACCAATACCACATGGGCCAAACTGTTCAGTGAGTGTCTTGATTCGCCACATTGGGTTTATATCAGTCATGCCGCTGAGCCTACCACCCTTGATTGCTTTCTGCGCTTCTTCTGGCACGGCTCGGACAGCATTATAGATTCTTAAATTGTCGCTCATAAATTGTCCTCCACGTAATTTCTTAACATTTCTCTTGCCTGTGGTCTGCTGATATTGAGAAATTCCACAATATCAGTAACCGCACAGGATATTACTTTGCTAGTGATATCTAAGCATCCGAAGCAGTAATCATCTTTCTTCCGCTTAATCTCACCGCATACACAACGGTCTGTTTCTTCGATATCAAGGCTTCCGCACTCAGGGCAAACCTGATATCCCATAAATGAACGCTGTCCATTAAAATCATCGTCCATCGGTTCCTTTACGGTGTCCGGCATATCAAAGTATGCATCACAGTTATTGCAAATCATGTCTACACCTATTCCAAAGGTTCAAAGCCTATCGGAGTTTCTTCAATGATAACTTCCAGTTCTTCTGTGGCATTCTTAAAAGCCTTTTTAATAAAGGAGGCTGCATCCATCATGTCACTGAACACAAAGTCGATTGCAGTATAATTTTCCTTCCTCCGTAATTTGACATTATACATATTCTTCCTCCATGATTCTGTTTACGTTGTACACCCAGCTATCGTAGTTCACCGGACACCAGCGTGTGCCGATTTCTTCTACAGTCTCAAGCCCTGCCTGTTTGTACATCGACAGATTGATAACAAATGCTTCTATGCCGGAATCCAGTGTGGAATACTGAATCGGCTGTTCATTTACGCTGAGGCCGCCAACGTTGTTGTACTCTGTGAAAGCGGCTGATGTAAAATGCCCCGTCTCAAGTCTTGCGATTGCTACAGCAATTTCAGGATCTACCCGGTATTCCTGGCATTTCTTTTCTATCTGCTCTTGCACTGTCAGCTCTACTGGAATGTATCTGACAGTCTGAATTTTACCGCAACTTGCGATTTCTGCCTCAGTCCCGGCTACAGCCATAATGCCGATTAATAAGCCCATAATCAGCAGCATGCATACGCCGGAGAATTTCTTCATCCACCACAGGATGGAATATTGTCTGATTCTCACCTGCATTCCCTCCCGTTTATAAGCTGTTCCGCAACGTCCGGTATAAAATACTTCTTATCAATCCGCTCAAGCGGGTAAAGGTATCTATCTACCGAGTGCGGTCTTTTGTAACCCATAAACTGGGATAACTGCAACCGGGTGATAAAACTGCTTCCAGCGAAATCACGCATTGCCTTTGTTAATTCTGTCTTAGTCATATCCCCTACTCCTTTACAAAGTATTCCAGCGACACGCCGAAGTAATCAGCAATCAGGATAATTTTGTCTACCTTCGGGGTGTACAGGCCCTGCTTCCAGTCTGAAAGAGTGGATTGCGAGATTCCCGTTGCCATCGAAACCTGGTAAGAGGTAACGCCCCTTTCTTCCAGTAACTTTTTGAACTTTTCGTACACGTTTTAGTCCTCCTCTCTGTTTTTCGACAAAATTCGACAAAACTTTAATTTTTTCGATAAAATTTAAGAAAACTAAATTAAACCATTGACAATACTACGGAAATCTTATATACTCAAAGAACCAACTTATTAAATAAATATTTCACGCAGATTTCTTTAACAAATTTATTGTTGTTACGGTTTTTTTTATTTTCTGTATCCATAATACATCAGAAAACCGTAATTGTCAATAGTATTTGTTACGGTTTTCTTTATTTTTTCGAAGAAAGGATACAAGACATGGAATCTTACACCTACTATACTGAGTTGCTAAAGGAGAAAGGTTTAAAAAACAAGGATGTTGTGCAAGCGACAGGTATTTCACCTTCCACATTATCAGACTGGAAAAGAGGCCTATACGAACCAAAAATAGATAAAATGGAAAAAATTGCGAATTTTCTTGAGGTTCCTGCTTCATATTTCAAGAATGGAATTAAAGAAATCTTTAGCCTTGAAAAAGAGTCTGTTAAAATTAAAGTGCTTGGTACTGTCCCTGCAGGCGTTCCAATTGAAGCGGTAGAAGATGTGATTGGAGAGGAGACTATCTCAATGAAAATGGCACAGACAGGTGAATTCTTCGGACTTAGAATTAAGGGTGACAGCATGGAACCGGAAATTAGCTCCGGCAGTATCGTGATTGTTCGCCAGCAGGAAGATGTAGAAAATGGTGAAGTCGCAATCGTTTTAATTAACGGTTCTGATGCGACCTGTAAAAGAATTGAAAAACATGACAGAGGTATCATGCTGGTTCCTACAAATAGAGCGTATGAACCGCAGTTCTTCTCAAACGAAGATATAGAACGCATACCGGTAAGGATTGTCGGTAGAGTTATGGAAGCAAGACGCAAATTTTAACCCCCTGACAGCACCGGAAGGAAAGGAAATGAATCATGAAAAACGAAAAACTTATTACACGTTCCTTTACTTTCGAAGGGAAAAGATATTTTGTAAGAGCGGCTACAGAGGTAGAGGCTGAGATAAAAAAAGCAATGAAACTGCGTGACCTGGAAGAAGGCAGAGTGACTATCAGCAAAAGCATGACCGTGCGTCAATGGGCGGAAATTTGTATGGAAACGTACAAAAAACCAACACAAAAAGAAATCACCTACCAGAAGTACCAGAACCGCATGAAAAATTGCATCCTGGACGTAATTGGCGATATGCAGCTGAAAAACGTCCGTCCCCTTACCTGCCAGCAGGTGATGAACAGGCAAGCTGGCAACAGCGACTATCAGATAGGCCAAACACGGCAGATGCTAAATTTCCTATTCAAGTACGCAGTAAAGGAAAAGCTGATACTGGAAAACCCAGCGGAGTACGTTATAGAACCTGACGGTACAAAGGAAACGCGACGGGCACTTACGCAGAGCGAAAGACAACACTTCTTGAAATGTGTATCTCTGGACTCCCGTTTTGTCGTATTTGAGCTTATGTACTACGCATCATGCCGACCGGAAGAGGCAAGAGAAGTTCGAGGTAAGGATATTCAGTTCAAGGACGGATATCCGGTAATACATATCAGAGGACATAAGACAGACAAGCATAACAGGTTCAGCGACAGATATGTCCCTATCCCTGCCGAATTCTATGATAGAATCAAAGATACGCCACCGTTTACGTGCGTTGCCACTAATCACGCCGGAAAGAAAATGACCGAAACAGCCTTCCGGGTGGCGTGGAGATGCCTGTGCAGGGAAATGAACATTTCCATGGGCTGCCGGATGTATCGAAACGAAATTCTGCCGCCGTTTCCACTGGCAGAAGATTTAGTCCCATACTGTCTCAGACATACATTCTGCACAGACCTTCAGAAAAAGGGCGTAGACATAAGAACGGCCAAATATCTTATGGGCCATTCGGACATAAAAACAACTGCAAACATATACACTCATGCAGACGATGAGACGATTTTGGCGGTCGCCGAACTGATGCATACAAAAGCTTCTGTTTAATGGGGTGTGACATGGGGTGTGACACAACCCCTGAAAACGTTGAAATTTAGCCATTCCCTTGCGCACTACGAATGCGAAGGTTAGGGGTTCGAGTCCCTTATGGCGCACCAACAGACAGAAGCCTTGGAAACACTGAAATTTCAACAGTTTCGAGGCTTTTGTTTTAACAAAAAAACGCATCAAAACCAAGGGCGAAATGCCCTAAAAGTACAAAAAAAGTCACAGAAGGTGTGACTTTGTGTGTGACTTTTTTATGAATTTCCGGTGCTGTACGGATAAAAAATGGGAGCATTTCTGCTCCCTGTTTTATTTTCTTATTACTCCAATACATGTACCCATGCACTGAATCCCATCTAATCTCCGAACAAACGTTGCTTCCCCGGTTCTGCCGACAGGTTTCAAGAGATACCCGTTTTCACGTTCAAAAATCTGCCGCAGGTATATGTAATTATCCATGACAAATATTGCCCGTTCCCCATTTTCCGGCACCCTGTCTTCCAGGAGAATCTTATCTCCCTTGCAGTATGACGGCAGGACATTATTTGTTACTATCTCAATGGCAAAGAAAGCCTTTTCGATATTTGTTTCGACCTCATCCATTTCAGTATCGCCGCACTGTATGCCGTCCGTGATATGACCCAGTGGTTTCAGGCAAGGTACCTTATGCACTTTGCCTTCTCTTTCGGTCTTTGCCATCAATGCCTCATACTTCCCGGCAAGCCGCAGCACGCTTTTTCCATGCGGACCGCAATCCCGGTAATCTTGCAGCAGGTCTTTTTCATCGTCAGAGATAAAGCCTTCGCCGAGAAGGTAATTTACCGACACTTGGAACACCTTTGCGATTGCCATTAACGTTGACGCCCGCGGGTCTTTCGACTTGCCAACCATGATATTGTGTAAAGTTGCCTCCGATACGCCTGATAGTTCGCACAACTCGTTCATCTTCATGTGATGTAGCTTTAACTGCTCTTTAATTCTTGACGCAACCATAAAACCACCCTGCATAAATGCACTTTCTTTGCAAAAAATAAACCTACGAAAAGTGTATCAAAGATACTTTTCATAGTCAATATTTTGATTTATTATTACACCATAAACTTTTTCTTAACACGAAAGGAAGTGAGGACATGGAAGAATCGAAAATTTACAAGACCTTAATTGATGCAGGAATATCGGCAAATCTCGCTGGCTTTTCCTGTATCATTGAGGGCTGCAAGCTGATTGAAGAAAGCCCGTATTTGTACGTGAAAGATTCAAAAAAGCTTTATGAAGATATCTCCCGTATAGTAGGTATAGCTCCGGCATCCATCGAACATTCCATCCGCTATGCGGTTAGCTATGGCAATGCCGATAAATATCCAGTCAAATCGAATAAGCGTGTCCCCAGTAATATGCAGTTTCTGTTCGGACTTTACTATACATTGAAATAAAAACAAAAGGGTGTGTGTGAATATATATATAATTTGATAAGTTGGTAAAAAAATATCCGGGGTTTTCTCCTTTCCCCGGATATTTCATTACATTTTGTCCATTAACCGTCTGATAACTTCTTTTTCTCTTTCGTCCCTGGCGTTCCGATACTCTTTTTCAAGCATTTCCTTCATCCCGCCGCCGTAAGAGTTTTCTGCGTAGGATCCATACGAACCTCTACCATAGGATTCACCATAAGAACCTCCGTCATAAGAGTTTTCTGCATAAGAGCCGCCGTATGAACCGCCGTCTCTGCTGTAATGGCCTCTTACATGGTGTCTGTTGGAATACCCTGCATTGCTGCTGCCCTGTTCTTCCATTTCCATGATTTTTCCGATGTTCTTAATCGAGCCTGTCAGCTTTTTAATTAAGTCAACATCGTTTACAGTAAGAGCGTTTTTATTGGAGATGGTGTCGAGGTCACGCATGAGCTTATCTTTCAGCTCTTCCATTTTTCTCATTTCCATTTTCATCCCCCCTATCCAGTGATTGCTTCTAAGTTGTCACCTTCGAATCTTACCCCCAGACGGAAGCTGCCGCCAGTTGGGGTAGTTGCGACTTTCATCGCATACCGGGTTCTGGTTCTGAGCATACCTGCGGTAACTGCATTGCCTACGCAGTCTACAAGCGGATATGTTACAGTGCCATCACCAATCGTCAGGACAACAGCTGCGTCAATGGTGGTGCCATCGGGAATTGCCTGTGCTAATACCAGACAATACTTTTCGCAGTTGCCATAAACGCCTGTCGGAATGTTTATGGTCAATGTATCTGTCGCGAAAGTAATCGCCTGGGACAGAATTAACCGTCTGCACAGTCTGCAAGTGCTGTTACACATCACCGTCCACCTCCCATTTTAGAAACCGCCGCAGCCACAGCCACCGTAGTTTACGGCTTTCGGATTGCAGGTAATGTAAGCTGGAATTGGTGTAGGATTCAGCTGATTCAGCAGGTATGCGTTCTGCTGGCTCTGAGAAGCTGCCAGTCTGAGTGCGAAGTTTTCATCGCGCAGAGCCTGTGCCTTTTCTGCTGCCAGATAGTCAACAATTCGGTCGCCTACCTTGTCGATTGCCTGCATGGTTACGTTATGCATCTGAGACATGTCGAACCGGTTCTGCATAGCAATCTTTTCGTTTTCGCAGCAACATGCTGCAAGCTGCTGCTGAATAGCGTTGGTGTTCAGGATGCCCTGAGTGGTGTTTGCCTGGATACCTTCTCTGATATCGCAGCAGCAATTTGCCATCTGAGCACTGAGGCCGCTAAAACCGTTCAGCATACCAGTGTTCATAGCATAAAAACCATCGCACAAACCATTGTTTACGCCGTCAAGCTTTCTTTCGATGGTAGCGAAATCGGTTGCAAGCACGTAGTTGTCAGCTACGCCACCACCGCCATAACCGCCGCCAAAGCCTCGACCATTGAACAGTCCAAAGAGCAGAAACAGGATAATCCAGGAGCCCCAGTCTCCGCCCCATCCGTTGTTGCCATTGCCAGTTACAGCGGCAATGTCAGATAAAGAATAGTTTTCTCCCATCATTTTTTTAATCCCCTTTTGATTTTATTTACAAAGCCTTATGCACCCCGGACGTACAACAGGCGTTGCATCGTTCTAAAATCCAAACATTTTGCGAATATCAGCAAATTGTCCCTCAATCTGCTTTGCCATCTGCTGTGCCTGATTAAGCTGAGCCTGTGACACCTGCCCGGACTGAATCATCTGCTGAATAATCTGGTTCGGGTCTTTCCCCTTCATTTGTGCCATAAACTGCTGAAATGCCTGTAAGTTATTCATGCTGTTCACCCCCTGTAAACTTTGCCATGAAATCTTCAAACTCTTTACGTGTTACATATTCCGGCTGCTGCTGCACTTCAGCAACTTCCCGGTATTCAAACCGCTTTATCGGGAGCGGTCGGCCTTGCATGTCGGTTCTCTTTTCGTAGAACACTGGCAAGTTGGAGTCCCAGAGCCTTACATAACTATTTGGTGCCATTAAGTACGCCTCTGCTGCTTGCTGGTTAGGCACATACAGCGTTTCTTCCTGCGGCTGCGGCATCTGCGGAGGCATCGGAGCCGCCGACTGACGATAGCCCATCGGCTGATAGAAGTTGTTATATCCGTACATTTATTCATCCCCCTTTTCCCAATAGTACAACGGTACTTCATCACCACTGTTCCAGGTGTCATAATAGTTACCGTCTATTACGCACACAACATGCCCGTCTAATGCCAGGATATATGTTCCTTCCGGGTGTTCTTCGCAAAAGTCCCTTACTGTATAACAATCCGGACACTCATTCGGTATGATGTTCCTGTGCCATCCCATAGAGCGGAGATATGCCCCCCAAACGTGGTTAGCACTCGGCATGTCCTTTAACGCAAACGCCATTATGGAAATCCCCACAAAGGTTTTATCCCATTCCTGGCCTAATGCCGTTGAAATTGCCCTGGTGGTACAGTCAATCGTTCTTCTGGCTGCCGGGTTCTCATTCCGTTCAATCCACATTTCATATCCCCCTTTCTTACCTGTATTATGGCATAAAAAAAGAGGGGTAACCCGTCAGTTACCCCTCAATTTCATTTATCTTTTGTTTAATTCTGCGGATCCTGCGTTCGATAGTCGACACAGAATAAAAAATACCAGTCTGTTCTTCCATTAAGAAAGCAATCTGCACTATAGATTTGCCTCTTGCTCTGAATTGTAGAATGATTCTTTCTTCGTCTGTAAAGCCACAGTTATCAAGATAATTATTAAGTTGTTTAGTAGGAAATTGCAGATTGCACTTTTCGTTCGGTGCAATCTTCATATTTATACCTCTACTTTGCTACATAGCTTTTAACTGCTGGGTTTTCCAGCATTTTTCTCATTTCCTCAAGTGCTAAATCTACCAAATGGGAGAAATACCCGAACGGTACAACTACAGAAAGCTTCGGGAATTTCGCAAGGAACTTATCATATACTGCCCTAAGCTTTAATTGACCTGTACCAGAACCGAGTTCTTTTTCGGCTTCTGTCACGGCGTATATCATCCATTCAACTACCTTGGACGGGTATTTCACCGCAAAGTAAATGAAAATCGCTCCAAAGACGATTACAAGCCCCACAGCGATATATAAAACGTAGTTCTCCATAGTCTTACCTCCTATTTGTATGGGTTTATCCAGCGGGCATTAGTCATTTCCCATAAATAAGCCTTTTCCTTGCGGGAAAGGTTCATTTTGGCAAACTGTGCTTTTGCTTCATCCTGATTAATGCCGCTCTTTCCGTTGGTTTCTGCATTTTGGAAGTATTCAATGTACTTCTCTTTGCTTATGATTTTTGAGTTGTAGTTTTCCTGTCTCTTATCACTCAGCTTGGTGAAATCATAATCAGTCTGAGTTACTTTTCCTGATCCGACAAGAAACTCTTCTTTGCCCTTTTCCCTGGCTGCCTCATAGACTTTCTTGACCATCTTCCGCTTATCATCGGTAGATGCTTCCTTGTAGTCTTTGCTGTCAAACAGCTTCTTCAGGCCGGAATAGCTTGCCTTACCTACAGTCTTTTTATACTGCGTAAATTCTTTTTCAGTCATGTAGTATTCTGTGCCGCTAAACTGCTGTTTATAGGCTGTGCTGCTGACAGACGGGATGACGTCCATACCATCAGTTTCGCCTAATTTTTCATACAGTCTGGAAACTTCTACATCAATCGGGGTAAGGTTCCGCTTTGAAATATAGCCCGGAGAAACAAGATTTTCAGCGGCAGCCAGCCAGTAATCACCGTTTGATTTCTTGCTGTCCGTTCTGCCCCACTGGTCAATGTATGGTTCATTCCATTCAGTAACCCCAGGAATTTTGTTTTCCAGCTTATCAAGGTACTTATCAAAACCTCTTTCCGTTTTGGTTTCCGCAGTGGACATATTGATTTTTCTTTCCGGGGTTAAGGTTCTTGCAATCTGCCCGGATAGTGTTGGTACAAACTGCGATACATAACCCTGCATGGAATTTTGTAAGATAGCCTTAACTTTGCTGTCGCTGCTAAATGTAATATCAAACGTATTTTCAAGGCCGGACAACATAGACATTTCAAATACTGGTTCAGTTAAGCTGCCGAAAGATTCAATGGTTTTCCACAGGTCAACATCGTCTGTGCCGTCATAGAGGTTTGCAGCTTCTACGCCAACAAAGAACGGCATAGCAAGTGGTGACATCCAGTCGATTGTGTAGGTGTAATCACCAACATTTACTGCATAGCCCTGTTCGCCTAACATCTGATCGTAGGCATACTTTCTATCATATTCACCTAACGAGCCATTTACTAACCCACGGTGTCCGAAGTAAAACCCTAAGCCGATTAAACCAGAACCAGTAATCCCCTGGGCGAAGTATTCAATGCCCTTCATTAAATCTTCAGCTGTCTTTGCGGTGGCTATTTTTCCAATCCCGCCAAGTACACCTGCAGGGGAGTATTCAAGCCCACGCTTTAAGATATTTGCCGGAGTTTTGACAAATGGCAGGGTAGATTCTACTACTTGGTGGCCTGCAGTTTTTCCGAAAGCCATCATTTTAGTATCATTCTGTTTTGGATTAAACTTGCGTTTGAATTTGCCGATAGCATCTGCAAGCATGTTCGGATCTTGGTAGGTAGCCTTTAACGCCTGTGCATGAGCATAATTAGTAGCAGCTTCCATGAATTCATCAGAGATGTCACCTGCTAAATCAAGTCCGTTAGCCTTGCAGTATTGGGCGAAAGACTTCTTGAAAACACCCTTCTTGAACATGTTGTCTTCAAATTCGAGTGCTTTAGAATTGCCCTTTCTCAGTGCGTCAAGTGGTTTAAACTTATAAACTCTTGCCTCTGATGGTCTTTGATTTTCATTGAACTTGGAAGTTACTGCCTCCATAGCTGCCTTGTTCTTTCGATATGCTTCATCCGCAAGCTTTTTGTACTTACCGGAGAAAATTGCCTTGCTGCCGGACACCTCACCACCGGAAAGTTTTTGAATTCTTCCCTTAAAAGCTTTTTCCATGCCCGTAGCTAACGCATTGCTCATTGCTCTTGCCGGAATGCCAATAGCATTACCAAGCACGTTTCTGATATGGGTTTTAGGATTGCCTAACATTGCAAGGTATCTCCATGCGTTCAACTTTTCGCTGAGAGTAGCCGGAACCTGATTCCAGATATCAACGGCGAAGGCTTTATTAGCTGCGGCAATCTCTGCATCGGTTGTAGCACTGGCAATGTCATCAAGAAGTTTTTGATTCACCTTGATATCAACGCCACGTCCAACTTTGAGATTTTCAACAGTGCGTTTTGCGCCTTTTACTCTACCTGCAGGGGAAAGCTTGCTAAATATCCGCATTGCCTGTAATGTTCGACCAGCTTCACTTTCCATTGCTGATACGTCAGCTAAGATGGATTCTGCCATGTCATAGTTTTTCTGTTTGATGTATTCATCAGCCAGCAAATAGCCCTTGGCAATATCTTCACTTCTGGCCTGTCTTCCTTCTGTCATAATGGACTGGAAGGAAGCAGTTGCGTTTTCTATGCTGTCTCCAATTTCGGCCTTTGCTTTATCCAATACGCTTTTATTGGTAACGGTAGTCTTCCAGTAATCACCCTGGCGTACACCTTCTTCTAAAGCCTTTGCAGCTTCATCATCTAAGATATCGCTATTTCGGATGGTTCTTGCACCCTGCTGCACATCGCCCATGTCAGTAGCTTTCGGGATATCACTTCCTTCAAACGTACCATATTTCGCACGGAAATTTTCGATGGTGTCTGCTTCTCTTGCCACATCAGCACCACCCGGTTTAAGGGTTCTGCCGGAAGGAAGCGGATTGACAGTTGCTTCATTTCGTGGTAAAGTATTTTTAGAAGCAGATGTGTCAAGCGTTTCGGACGTAGGGCGGTGGGGAACATTCCCAACACTTTGACCAGTCACGGTGCTTCCTTTTTTTATGTCGCCGGATAGCCCCTCTGTAGGCTCTTGAGGGGAGTTTACAGCGACTTTCCCGGCAGTCTTGAGGGTTTCTTTGCCCTTGCCGGAAGCAGGGATATTTTCTCCCATGTTTGCAAAGATTTTCGCATTGCGGTTTCTTTCGGATGCTCTCTTTGCGTTCTGTACTGCATCAGTCTTGCCGATAGCCTTTACAACATCACCGACAGCATCTACACCCATACCGAACGCAAGGTCTAATGCCTGATTAGCGGCAAAGTCTTTCCAGAATTCCTCACCCTCCAAACCTTCTGCTCTTGCTATAGCGGCATTTTGCAGAGTACCGACAGTGGCAGTGTCTGCTAAATTGCGTAATGCCCTCTGACCGCGGGAGAGGCTCTGTGCGACCTGTCCAGCTGGAGAAGCACTGCCGCCAATAGCCATTTGTCCGAGTTTGGTTTTTGAGAGGACTGCCGGAACTGCTCTGCCTAATGCGGCGTTTGTCAGTCCACCTAAAGCAGTATAACCAACCAGTTCTCCGGCTACATTACCACGCTGGTATGCCTTTGTCTGATCTAATCCAGCCTCACGCAATGCATCTGACGGAGCAGCTAATCTTTCACCAGTTAAGATAGCGGCAGGTAAACCAACAGTAGAGTTGACAAAGCCGGAGGATGCACCGATTACCCCGCGCTGAATAGCAGTAGGCAGGTTGTCAGCCATTAAAGCCTGTGCCTGAATCCTCTGCTGGTTCGGTGTCAGTCTGTTTGCACCAGTATTACCTGCACCGGAGGAATTACGCTTTGCACTGGTAGTCTTTGGAAGGGTCTTTTTCTCTGATACAGTCTGCTTCTTAACAGAAGTACCGCCTGACTTTTTGGTATAGCTGGCGGTACTCTTTTTTTCGGAAACAGTTTCTTTTTTGATGGTCTGTGCCTTTTTATTATCAAGCTTTTTCTGCGAAGCATCAATCTTTGGCAAAGTCTTTTTCTTATTGCTGCTAACAACAGAGTTTAGCATCTTCTGATATTCTTTTTTATCAAAATCTAATTTGTTAGCCATTTGATTCACCTATTTAAAAAACTTAGGATTTACGCCTTGCTTTGTTAATGCTGCTGAGATATACGGGCTAAGGATGCCAGTAGGAATAACAGGGTTTACCGGGCCGGGAAGAATAGAACTGGACTTGCTATCGTCCTCTTTCTTCTTACTGCCGGACTTCTTGGAAGAAGTACCACTGGATATAGGTTCAAGTTCGTTCGCTTCCTCTTCCTCTTTTGCAAGACGGTTCATGTATGCCTGGTAGTAGTTGCTGATAACATCACGCTGGGCGTTGTCTCTCTGATACTGTAAGTCTGCGGTCTGGTTTGCAAGCTGTAAGTACGCATCTGCAAGCTGGGCGGCAAGCTTCTGTGAGTTTTGAGCTACTGCATTGTAGTAGTCCTCATTCAGTGCATTTACGTCCTGATTACGTGCAGTTTCGTTCTTATACAGATTGTCGGAATAGTTGTTCATCAGTCGGAGCGCAGCAGATTCAGAAGCACCGCCTGTTGCACCTACGGAGGATAACTGTTCAGGCAGTTCCTTTTCCTGTGTCTTATACATACGGTAGTAGTTACGGGCTGAATCGTCATACACTGACTTAATGCCAGCAAGTGCGTTCTGCCGGGCTTCATCTAAGGCGGCATTAGCATTACCGGCTCCACCTTGCAGCTGAGTAACATACTGGTCGTACCCTTGGTTTAATGTGTTAAGCTGGTCATTGAATGACTGATTGATATTGCCGTATTCCATTGTGCCGTATGCAATTTCCGGGGTGGTTGCAATCATATTGGCAATATTGCCAATAACACTCAATGCACTGCCGAAACCAGTCTTGCTGGAAGAAGATGTTCCAGAAGATGTTCCGGAAGAAGCCCCGGAAGACTTATTGCCGTACAGTTTTTGGAGTGTTTCATTACCTACGGAGTTACCATAAGTATTGGATCCACCAGTATCTGCCTTGTACTTGCTTAGTGCCGCAGAAGTATCTTTGCCCCAGATGCCATCTACGCCGGATGAACCTACACTGTAACCTGCATCTATCAGGCCTTGTTGCATTTTCTTTACATCAGCAGAGGACATTTCACCCCGATATTGGGTTTTATAAGTTGTTGCCATTTACTTACCTCCATTCTCGGTAATTTTAATTTTTGCAATGTGGTAAATTTCGGAAGTCCAAAAAGCAAAATAGCCGACATTTACAACGTCCGGTAGCTGATGGTCGTTGTATGCCAGCCAAACATTCACAGCAAAGCCAAGCATTATAGCTGCTATGCTGAGTATCAAATATTTATCTCTTGTTTTCATTTTCTCCCCCTTATTTCGGTGCAATCGGATGGTACTTTTCAAGGCGTTCAATACGCTGTTCCAGCAAGGGAATTTTCTGCGCGAAGTTATTATGCTCCCGTACTTCACGGGTCAGCTCCTTGATTTTTTCATCTGTTACTGCCTGATGGGTTTTTAATTCATTCTGTACCTGTACGGCTACTCTGTCGGCGGTCTTGTTGCTTGAGTAAATCACTCCAAACAGGGTGAACCCGGCAACAAGCAAGCTGCCAATCAAGCTGATAAGTGCAATGGTTACTTGTGTGTCCATGACTCACCTCACGCATATTTCTTGGCGTAGCGGATCATCGCCTTGCCAAGTGCATAGCCCATTTCTTTCAGTTCGGCTTCGGTGTCAAAGTCTTTTCTGTCCTTTACGGTAGAAACAAAGCCCATTTCAGGTAACACTACTACGCCATCAGCTTGCATAATCTTGAAGTTTGGGTTTACCTTTACGCCACGTGATGGTCTGCCAATCTTTTTTTGTTCATCCAGAATCATTTCAGCAAACTCCTTGGCGTATCTGTTGTTCGGCTTCACCCATACCTCGGCACCAATGCCAACCTTGTTTTTGTCAGAATTGAAATGAACATCAATTAAGACGGTACGATATCTGAGTCGATAATGTGCGATTTCGTCAATGTGTTCCTGTAAGGTCATAGCATCACCGTGACGTTCTGGGTAGGCAATTTTGAACGGTAAATCTCCACGGTTATCCATGGCATACTCTCTGGCATATCCGCAGACAGTCTCGTTGAGTTCGAGTTCTACAAACTCTCCGCTGACTGCTCCCCGGTCATTTCCCGTGCCGTGTCCGTGGGATATATAAAACAGTAATTCTTTTTCCATAATTACCTCCAATAAAAAAGCCCCGGTTTCCCAGGGCCCTGCGTTATGAAATTTGTTCTTGCAGCCACATGTGGAATTTGGTTGCATCTACATAGCCTTCTTTGTAGCAGCGTTCTGCAACCATCTTCGCGGCGGTTATAATCTCGCTTTTGATGAAATCATCGTCTATCTCTTTTAAGTGGTTTTCGATTTTCTCCAAAAGCTTGTACGTGAAATCTGTGTAGCTGTCGTTGTAGAATTCTTCATAGTCTTCGAATTTTTTGATGTTCATAGTAGAACCTCCTTTTTTAAGGAGATTATACCACGATGAAATACTGTCCAACCAGCTCAGACGGTAAATTCTGAAGGACGATTGTTTCACCGTCGTTCATTCCCTCTCTGTTCATCAGGTAGGTTACGCCGTCTTCAATGTAGTAAAGGCCTCTTACATATTCCATGCCACGTACGGCAGGTATTGGATCTCCGATGGTTCCGGCATGTTCTTCGTCGATTACCGCCCACATTGCCGGGGTAAGGTCTGGTGCCCAGTCTGCCTGCGTGGTGTGGCCCTGTCTTACCTTGTACAGCTTATCCCCGTACTGGTAACGCTGGTCT
>JAZQHN010000227.1:0-3303 GCA_045540615.1 Clostridia bacterium | reverse complement strand
ATTCGGTAACATGGGCGAAACCTCCGGTACCGGTGTTGCATTTACCCGTAACCCTGCTACAGGCGAAAAGAAGCTGTTCGGTGAATTTTTGATGAATGCGCAGGGTGAAGACGTTGTTGCAGGTGTAAGAACACCTCAGACCATTGATCAGTTGAAAGAAGTTATGCCTGAATGTTATGAACAGTTTGTTACTATTTGTAACACTCTGGAAACTCATTATCATGATATGCAGGATATGGAATTTACCATTGAAGATAAGAAACTGTATATGCTTCAGACCAGAAATGGTAAGAGAACAGCAGCTGCTGCTCTGAAGATTGCTTGTGACTTGGTTGATGAAGGTATGATTGATGAAAAGCAAGCGGTTGCTATGATTGATCCCAGATCTCTGGATGCATTGCTGCATCCTCAGTTTGATCCGGACATGCTGAAGAAAGCAACTCCTGTTGCTAATGCTTTGGCTGCTTCTCCCGGAGCTGCTTGCGGTAAGATTGTATTTACTGCAGAAGATGCGAAAACTTGGGCTGAAAACGGAGAAAAGGTTGTTCTGGTTCGTTTGGAAACCTCTCCTGAAGATATCGAAGGTATGAAGGCAGCTCAAGGTATTTTGACTGTTCGCGGTGGTATGACTTCTCACGCAGCGGTTGTTGCCCGTGGTATGGGTACTTGCTGTGTATCCGGTTGTTCTGCAATCAGCATGGATGAAGAAAACAAGAAGTTTGAACTGGCTGGAAAAACCTATCACGAAGGAGATTATATTTCCATTGTCGGTTCTACCGGTAACATTTATGACGGTTTGATTCCTACTGCTGATGCTTCTATCGGCGGTGAATTTGGTCGTGTTATGGCATGGGCTGATAAGTACAGAACCTTACAGGTTCGTACCAATGCTGATACTCCTGCCGATGCTGCTCAGGCAAAGAAGCTTGGTGCTGAAGGAATCGGTTTGTGCCGTACTGAGCACATGTTCTTCGATGAGGACAGAATCCCTGCAATCCGCGAAATGATTTGTTCTGATACTGTGGAACAGAGAAAGAAAGCTCTGGACAAGTTAGAACCCATGCAGCAGGGCGATTTTGAAGCAATCTATGAAGCAATGGAAGGATGTCCTGTAACTATTCGTTTCTTGGATCCTCCTCTTCATGAATTCGTTCCTACCGATGAAGCAGACATTGCAAAACTTGCTGATGCTCAGGGTAAAACTGTAGATGAAATCAAGGCAATCATTGCTTCCTTGCATGAATTTAACCCCATGATGGGTCACAGAGGTTGCCGTTTGGCAGTAACCTATCCTGAAATTGCCGAAATGCAGACTAAGGCTGTTATTAAGGCTGCTTTGTCTGTTTCTGCAAAACACCCTGAATGGACCATCGTTCCTGAAATTATGATTCCTTTGGTAGGCGAAATCAAAGAATTGAAGTTCGTCAAGGACGTTGTAACTTCTACTGCTGATGCAGTAATCGAAGCTGCTGGCTCCAGTCTGAAATATAAAGTAGGTACCATGATTGAAATCCCCAGAGCTGCATTGACTGCGGATGATATCGCAAAAGAAGCTGAATTCTTCTCCTTCGGTACCAACGACCTGACTCAGATGACCTTTGGTTTCTCCCGTGACGATGCAGGTAAATTCTTGCCTGAATACTATGCAAACAAGATTTTTGAATCTGATCCCTTTGCAAAGCTTGACCAGACTGGTGTTGGTAAGCTGGTGAAGATGGCAGCTGAACTGGGCAGAAGTGCTCGTCCTGACATTAAGTTGGGTATCTGCGGCGAACACGGCGGTGATCCTTCTTCTGTTGAATTCTGTCATAAGGTTGGACTGAACTACGTTTCTTGTTCTCCTTTCCGTGTGCCGATTGCAAGACTTGCTGCAGCACAGGCTAAGATTGCAGAAGAAAAATAAAATGAATCTGTTGTGAAAAGGCAATCCGTTTTATAACACAATAGGCAAAACAAAATAAAATTACGACCTTGTAGAAGAAATTCTATGAGGTCGTTTTTTTACGCTTAAAACCTTGCAAACCATTACTATTTTAGGCAGTCGCTCACACGCGGCTGCCTTTATTGTATAACGAAAAAGTCCCTATACCTTGTACATCGGTATAGAGACTTTTATTTTTGGTCTGAATATTATTTTTTAGATTTCATAGTACAGCTTCCGGTAATATCTGCTTCATGATCCATTACCATGGAAGTATATGTAATATTACCCTTTAGTTTCCCTTTAGACATCATACTGACCTGTCCTTTTGCAAGAACATCTCCTGTGACAGTTCCGGCAATTAGAACATTATTTGCTTGAATATTGCCCTTTACTTCACCTTTTGCATCTACAATCACATCGCCTTTGGTTTTTAAATCTCCGTTTACTTTTCCGTCAATTTTTACTGTATCTACCAATGTGATATTACCGTCAATACAGCAATCTTTTGAAATTAAGGTTTTTACATCTAAAGCTTTTCCTGCCATAATATCCTCCAAAAATCAATATGCTTTTGCCCAATAAACCATGTGCTTTGCAGGTTTTCCGCAGCAAACACAAGTTTCGCTTAATTGTTCTTCGTCAAAGGGAATGCAACGGGATGATGCTGCAGTTTCTTCTTTAATCTTATCTTCACAATCTCTTTCTCCGCACCACATTGCCTTAACAAATCCGCCTTTGTTTGCAATAATATCTGTAAATTCTTCAAAATTAACAGCGGGTGTAGTTTTTTCAACAAGATTTTCTTTTGCTTTCTGATAGAGAGCATTTTGAATATCGTCTAACACTTCTCCTACCTTTGTTTCCAACTCATCCAGGGAGACAAAAATCTTTTCGCGTGTATCACGGCGAACCAAAACTGCAGTGTTATTTTCCAAATCTCTTGGTCCGATTTCAAGACGCAGGGGAATGCCCTTCATTTCGTATTCGCTGAACTTCCAACCGGGCATTTTATCGGAAATATCCATTTTTGCACGATATTTTTGAGACAAAGTGTTATACAGTTCAGTTGCCTTTTCTGTTACACCGGGTTTGTGTTGAGCGATAGGGATAATCATAAGCTGAGTCGGTGCAATTCTCGGAGGAAGAACCAATCCGCTGTCATCCCCATGAACCATAATAATCGCACCAATCATACGGGTAGAAACCCCCCATGAGGTTTCGTGAACATACTGAAGCTGGTTGTTTTGGTCGGTATATTGAATGCCAAAAGCTTTTGCAAATCCATCACCGAAATTATGAGACGTACCGGATTGTAATGCTTTTCCGTCGTGCATCAGACTTTCTATAGTATAGGTTGCTTCTGCACCTGCAAATTTTTC
>JAZQHN010000226.1:0-3495 GCA_045540615.1 Clostridia bacterium | reverse complement strand
TTTCGGCAACCTTCTTTGCTTCTGCAATAACATCCTTCAGTGCATTGATTGCATCTTCAGAATATTCACCGTAACCGTCACCAACAACTACAGTTTCCAAGAAGCTTTCTGCACTGCTTACTGTTTCATCCAGCTTTGTCACATCTGCATAGATAGGAGAAATGGTTACCTTAGTGTTATTTCCTGCATTGAATGCAAGATAACCTTCACTACCATACAAATCGTCAAATGCTACTGTTTCGGAATAAATGGTTTCTCCGTCCATTGTCAGAACAAACAGCATTTCATCGGGTTCTGCAACGTCATACAAACCAACAGTCATGTTGTATTCCTTACCCATGACAATCTTCTTGTCATTCAAAACTGTTTCGGTAAGTGTAGCCGCATCCGGATATTTCTGCAGCTGAATCAGATTTTGCTTTAAGTCTACCATAAAGCCTGTTCTTCCGCCTGTCCATACCATGCCGTCAGTATCATCCTGTCTTAAGTAAATACCTACCCAGGAATTAACTGCATTGGCATTTTCATGATCGGGAATTTCAGCCTTAAACTTAAAGGAGAATTCAGTGTTTCCAAACTTCTTGCCGACATAAGAAACCAAAGTATTGCTTTCTCCGCCGAATACCAAAGAACCATCTTCAGCAAATTCCATGTCTTCGGTCAAAGCAACCTTCCAGTTTTCCTGATCCTTCAGCATCAGGTTCAGAGGAATCTTATCCGCATTAACGTTGGTCATGGGATTGTTTACACTGTTCTTGAATACGTCATACGCGTTTTCCAGTGCTGCAGTTGCCTGTTCAACCAAGAAGGTATATGCAGAATTGTCATTTGCAACAGCACGTGCTTCTTCCAATGCTGCACTCAGTTTATCAACTGCTTCCTGAGAATACTGTCCGACTTCTTCTCCTACTACTGCATTGCCCAACGCTTCTGCAACTTCCGTGATTGCTTCCCACAGAGCAGTTTTGTCAACACCGCTGGTATTGATTGCAATATAGATCGGTTCGGAAACAACAGGATCACCGTAAACAGATTTCACATCATAAGGAACAACTTCAAATCTCAGATACTTTCCTTCATATTCGGAAGATACCTTATAATTTTTACCGTAGCCTTCAGTAATTCTGGTGTATTCACCATCTTCGCTGTCGGATGCATACCAGTAAATCTTAGAAATACCTTCACCATCTCCGTCCGCATCACTGTAGCTGTAGTTTGCAACCAAGTTACCCTTTACAGCAGGAACACCTGTTACATAAGCATTAGAAGCTGCAGGAGCATTTCCCTGTACGTCAAATTCCGTACCCATTGCATCAAAGTCAAGATCAGGGAAATCGGGAATGGTCTGACGAACCTTTGCAAGACCGTCTTTGGTCAGGCTAAAGTCGGTTCCGTAATTTTCAAACAACGTTTCCCCTTCTGCACCCTTCAGCTGCAGATTGTTCTTTGCCTCAAACCAACCCTGAGCAATTGTCGGAACATTCACCCATACGTTCTTTTCAATCAGGTTAGTGTGACCGGCAGGAATATTATCGTTCAACCATTTTGTCATAGCAGCTTTGTCTTTGGTATCATAAACCTTCTTCGCTGCTTCATACATTTCAGGATTCAGATAATCATAAAGCTTTGCCCATTGCTTGGTGGGTTCTACATTCTTATAGTAGTTCATCCAGGTTTCGCTGAAGGTTAATTCTTTACGATTTCCGTCATTCAACAGATTGGTATTAGTACCGCCGAACAAATCTCTCATATCCATTACATAAGTCCACCAGCTGGTAGGCTTCATGGTATCCTTAACGCCGGTAGGTCCAACGCCCCAATTCTGCATATAAGCACCCACACCATTGTCCAGGACAATATTATGGTAAATCCAATGGAATTGACCGCCATTTGTCTTTAACGGGAAGCTCGGCAAACCGCCCTTGTACATAATATTACCATAAATGGCAGGTCCTGTTTCACCATCATCGGTAAAGACAGACTGCTGACCATGAGCACCAATGTGTCCGCCGATATCATGGAAATAGTTATATCTTACAATATTTCCCAATTCTGAGAAGTTACGCCCCCAGTACAGAACACCGCCGTCGGCGTTCAGCAATTCACTGTCATAGAATTCATTGTATTCAATCACAACATTGTTGGTATGGGTAAATCTGATAGACTGAATATTAATATCATAAATTTCATTATGAGCAATTCTATGTCCTACACCGGATACAGCAACTGCGGTAGTACCGCCGGGAATGTAGTAGTTTACATTATGGATAACGTTATTGGTAATTTCGGTTCCGCTGGAGGTCAAGGTAGGACGATCACCGCCTGCTACAGTAATAGCAGTTCCGCCGATTTCGTAAATATGACATCCGTCAACCTTCTGATTCTTACCTTTTACCTGAACACCATCTACAGACATACCGGTGATTTCTGCATTCTTAATGGTAATGGATTCAGAGTTTTCATCCATAATCACAGCACTTCTGCGGCTGTTCTTCAGGTTAATTCCATCGAGGGTAATGTAAGAAGCACCCTTAAATTCCACCATGTTGGAATTCAGAACAGAAACTTCCATTTCTGCACCGTCAACCTTTCCTACAGGATAGAAATACAGGATTCCTGTTTCACGATCCACATAGGATTCACCGGGCATATCAATTTCTTCAAAGATGTTCTTAAAGTACAGATAACGTTCGGTTTTTGCTGTATAGGTTGACTGACCGTAAGAAGATGCATCCAAGGTCTTAACAATCTTATTTTCAGCATCCAATTCGTCAATTCTTAAATCAACAGCTGCCCAGAGATATGCAATAGAACCACCTACCAAAGCATCTCCTTCTTTGATGAGCCACTTGGCAGAACGATTATCTTCATCCACATACTGCATTGCAGCAGGCTGATTATTTGCGTTATACTTGGTAGCATCAAAGGTACCGTTCGGAGCAGGTTGCGCTCTTGTGAAGTACTGTTCGCCGGTCTTATCATCGTTAGGCCAACGTGCTTCAATGAGGGCAGAACCGTTCATAAAGATTCTGTTGGGTGTTGGTGCACTCTTCGCACTACCATATGCTACAACCGGAGACATGGTAACGCCCTGAGCCTTCAAATCCAGCATATACAAATCGTCTTTTGCATGGTCTTCAACCAGACGGTCTAACAGTGCTTTATCTGTTACTTTCTGAATCTTAGTAGCATCCAATTTCTTAGAACCTACAAAATCAACTACATCATCCTGATAAGCTTTATAGGTGATGGGTGATTTCTGAGTACCGGAATCGGCACTTGTGAAGGTTAAGGTATTAGAAAGAACATATTCTCCTTCGTGGATGTAAACAGTAACGCCGCCTTCGGGCATTCTTCTGTATTCCTTAATAGCAGCCTTTGCTTTTTCAATAGAAGCAAAAGGAGCTTCGATAGAACCGTCACCTGTTTCGTCGTTACCATTCTTAGCAACGTGCAGTTCAGCTTTTGCATTGTTTACATCACTTACAGTAATAT
>JAZQHN010000225.1:0-4102 GCA_045540615.1 Clostridia bacterium | reverse complement strand
CCTCTCCCTCATCTACATCATATAATCTTGGGATTAATGACACAAGGGTACTTTTTCCACAACCTGTAGAACCAATGATTCCTACAGTACTTCCGGGAACAATCGCAAGATCAATGTGACTTAGCACCGACTCCTCACTGTCTTTGTAATAACGAAAGCTTACATTACGGAAGGTAACACTACCCTCTTCCACTCTCTTTTCCTTTCGGCTTGCATTTTCATCCGTTAAATCTAAAGATTCATCCAGCACTTCACAAATACGACGTCCTGAAGCAAGAGCACGGGAGGCATTCATAAATAGCATAGTGACCATCATCAGAGAAAACAAAATCTGATTCACATAAGTCAAAAAGGCAGATAAATCCCCTACCTCCATTCCTATTCCTGTGCGGACAAATTGAATCACCTGATTGCCGCCCAGCCACAAAACTGCCAACGTGGTTGCATTCATCAGAAGCA
The DNA here is from genome assembly GCA_045540615.1 of Clostridia bacterium. GTDB lineage: Bacteria > Bacillota > Clostridia > HGM11514 > HGM11514 > SIG438. The sequence goes on along the minus strand of JAZQHN010000225.1, from coordinate 3,643 downwards.
TCATCATAGGTTGCATGAAAATCATAATATTCATGGCATCAATTCCTGTGCGCTTTAAGTTTTGGTTTGCCACAGAAAATTTTTCTTTTTCAAAATCTTCTCGCACAAAGGATTTTACCACACGAACATTGGTTAGATTCTCCTGAACGGTGGAATTGAGGGCATCAATCTTCCCTTGCATTTTCCCAAATCGCGGAAATCCCTTTCTGATAATAAAAAACTGCACAAACAAAATCAAAGGAATGGAAAATGCCAAAACCGATGCAAGCCTTGCATTTAAAGATACGGTCATAATCACCGCCCCTACCAGCATTCCGGGTGCTCTTAAACACATTCTTAGCATCATATTAACAAAGTTTTGCAACTGAGTTACGTCATTAGTCAAACGAGTAATCAAAGAACCGCTGGAAAACTTATCAATATTGGCAAAAGAAAATTTCTGTACTTTACTGTAAATATCCTGTCTTAAATCCGCACCAAAATTCACCGATGCCTTTGCTCCGAAATAGGCTCCGCCTACACCGCCAATCATCATTAAGAGGGCTGTTCCAATCATAGCAAGACAGATAACAGCTATATAACCGCTTCCGTTTCCTGTATTCCCTGTCATTCCTACTCCTTGATTGATAACCTGAGCTAAAAATTTAGGAAGCATCATTTCTCCCACAACCTCAACAATCATACAAAGAGGACCCAATACAAAATAAAACCAATATGGTTTGATATAGCTGAACCACCGTTTCATTTAAACTCACCCTTTCTTTGTTTTTCTTCCAACTCTTTCAAATTATGCAATAACTTTTTCACCGTATTACACGCAGACAAAACCTCTTCCTCGCTGATTCCTTCAAAAATGATCTCATCCTTCCGACGGAAGAGTTCCTTTGATTTTTCAACCGTTTGTCTGCCCTTTTCTGTTAAACTGATTTCGTGAAACCGTTCATCTTCTGATGCAATCTTTTTTTCAATATATCCGCTTTGCTTTAATTTTTTTATTGTAGTCGCAACAGCTGCGGGACTAATATCAAGTTCTTTTGCAATTTCACTCTGAGATGGCACCTGAGCTTGTTTGGATAAAAACATCAGTAAAAAGTGCTGGCTGTGATGAATTCCTAATTGTTGAATTTTAAAATCAATCACCCTCTTATTCAAACGGGCTGTTTTTATGATTGTTCCCATCGTTTCTCTAAACAACTCTGCTTTATTCAAAAAAGCACCTCCTTCATCGTTAACCAATTAATAATTAACTAATTAACAGTATGTCATAATTCTAATTTTTCTGTATCATAGCAGCAAAAAATACAAACATTTTTCTACATTGTTTTTTCAGGCTTATTCTGTGATTAGCAAACGCAAAAAACGAGACAAAATCCATTCATTTTCTAAATCAATCGGTTCTTTTCCAATCACAATCAAACCAGAATGATGCCAACTCACTTCAAATCCCAGATTTTCCGCCACTGCACGCAAAGGGATCAGGGTTCTGTCATTTTTTGTAATGGCTGCAGTATCCAACTCTTTTTTCTCGCCATTTACTGTAATTACTTTACTGCCAATTTTCATACAAACCGTTCTGTCCGCCAGTTTTACTGTTACCTCTTCGGTTTCCTGATTCCACAGCACTTCAGCACCCATATTTTCAGCAACAAACCGAACAGGAATCAAGGTTCTATCTTGTTCCAAATAGGGCATCACCAGATGATTTTTCGTATCCAAATAGGTCATATTTCCATGTTTCATTGCACGAGGAGAAGAAAGTTGCAACACAATACCATCTTGAATCAAGCTTTCAGTTGATACACTTCCTATTTTCGAACAATCGATTTCTTCAAAAGAAAAATTATCACTTTCATATTCTGCAAACAAAGCAGAATCAGTTAACACTCTATCCTTCTCTATTCGCCCGTGATCTTGAATTTTCGCCGTACATTCCATTTGTCTTGATTGATACACAACATTATTGAATACCGTATTGTTTTTCGCAATATCCGGATCATCTTTTAAAAATGTAAGAAGAGACGGATAAGCACCACTCCAAATTTCTTCTTTATAAGGCACTTGCTCCAACTGCGTCTGTAATTTTTTCTTGACAGAACCGGTAACGGGAAGAGAATTCAGTATCATAGATTTTTCGCAATTCACACTTAAGTTACCTCGAATCAGATTATCCCGACCTCCTCGCATTTCCAAACCAACAGGCAAATTACCAAAAATATTATCTGTTACTGTTATTTGAGAAGAAAAATCATTCAGCAAAATTCCACATTTAGAACCATCGGCAATATAGTTATGATATATTTTACTCCCTCGTGCTGTCACATTTCCTTCTGCTACAATGGAAGCATTTGCAGTAATTTCCCGAATATCATTAAATTGCACAAGGTGATTATTTCCGGAAATCAGAACAGCAGGAGCGCAACCGTTTGAAAAATCGTTATTTGTCAAAGTTATTCCCACTCCATCTAAAAAAACAGCAGGAGCTTCTAAATCTGATTCAGCATAACGAAAAAAAGTATTGTTTCCAATAATACATTCTCCGGGGGTCAGTGTTTTTTTATCTCCTGCCCTTGCGGTGACGGCAGTTCCACCGATTCCCATAAACAAATTACCTTCTAAGCGGACAGTACCTTCAGATGTAATTCCTTGTTTCATATAAGAAAAGGTGCAATCAAATAATTGTGCATTTTCGCATTGAGATATTTTGGCACCGATTCCCCCTTTAAAAACAAGTCCCATAACAGTAATATTTCCGCAATTTTTCAAAACAAGAGCGGATTCTTCCTCTGTTGCCTGAATGACTGCTTTTTCACCGGGATAAGAACGAATTGTCAAATCAAAGGGCTCATTTTCTATAGCAATACCGCCCTCGTACGTTCCTTCTCTCAAAACAATAACAGCTTTTTCTTCCAACAAACGAACAGTTTTAATTGCTTTTTCCAAGGTTGCAAAAGGCATAGATTCAGAACCGGGATATCGGTCATTTCCATCAGACGAAACAAACAGCCACACCTTATCCGGTGCAGCAAATATAGTTGTACTTCCAATACAGATTGACAAACACAGCAAAAATAACAACCATTTTTTCATCTATTTTCCCCTTTTATGAATTTTCTTTATAAAACGAACAAGCCACCCTTACTATCAAAAGGCGGCTTTTGATTTGCAATCTATTCAAAATGCAAACTATTTCTGTTCGGTTAAATTATACTTCTTTCTGAATTTATCAACTCTGCCGCCGGTATCAACCAATTTCTGCTTACCGGTAAAGAAGGGATGGCACTTGGAACAAATTTCAACACGAATGTTTTCTTTTGTAGAACCTGTTTCAATCACTTCACCGCATGCACAAGTAATCGTTGTAGCTGTATAGTTGGGATGGATTCCCTGTTTCAATGGAAGTCACCTCTTTCTCAAAAAAAACCGCATACCTCCATTTAAGCATACCGTTTTCATAATTTCTTAACCTATTATAACACAAACCTTTCTAAAATGCAACACTTTTTTTCAAAAAAAAGAAAAAAGAATGTTTTTTTATGTTCTTTTGGTAATTACTTTAAAATAAAAAGCTGTTTTCCAAAAAGGGAGCAACCTTTTATTAAAGCAAACCAAATACCCAGGAAAGAGAAGAAATCCCCGAAACAAA
>JAZQHN010000224.1:0-8798 GCA_045540615.1 Clostridia bacterium | reverse complement strand
CGACTATCGCGTGTTTTTCGTTATACAAAAACCGTCAGGAAACATAATGTTTACCTGACGGTTGCTTGCTTATTCGAACTCTTTTTTATTCAGCAATTAATTCCTGTTTTAATGTAATCGGTTGGTCTAAAGAAATTTCCCCAAACATAACACCGCTTGTTTTTCCGTCTACGTTAAATTTAACTTGGTCAATTACTGTAAACTCAGACAAGGTTGCAACAAAGGATTGGATTGCCAATAAATTGGTTGTAGCTTCTTCTTGTCTGTTGTCCAAAAAGGCAGAATTCAAATCTATGGTGTAGGTATTTCCGCTGTTGGATAATGAATTGAACTGTGTTCCATTGGGGATTACATTGGTTTTATTAGCATAATCCTCGGTTCCTGACAACAACTCATAAATCATTGTTTTATCCAATTCCTCTAACATGGGAACCAATCTGTATTCCGCACGAAGCTTTTGTCCTTGTTTGTCAGGAAAATACAATTTCAATACATCTACATTCAAATTTTCTTCTTCTGCATAATCCACCAAATGAACCTGGTAAGGATACTGATAAAAACCTTCTAAAGGATTACCGTCAGAAAGCAATGTCATGGTTGCAATTTTTTCACCCTGAACAGCAACTCCCTGTGCTAAGGAAATTGCACAAAGCTCATTGATGAACAAAAAGGTTTCCTGATCGATTTCAGCAATTTCAGAAGAAAAATCCACAGTCGCTGCACTTCCGTCAACTGATACAGAAAGCAATTTCGTATTTCTGGGGAACAATTCATCATTTGCACTCATCATTTGCTCCATCACAAGTGTATGAACATCCTCAGTTGCAGGAAATTCACGAACCATACGGGAGATATAATCCCTATCCTGATTCAACGTATATACATAAATACTTGAAACCTTCGATCTTTCATCATTTTTGATATCAGGTGCCGAGGGTGCATCACCGCAACCTGCAAAATTCAATACGATACAAAACAGCAAGAAACAAATCCCGCAACGAATAAATTTCTTCATAACAAATTCTCCTATCATAAAATGTTACTCTATTCATTATATCTCAAAATATCCCATTTGTAAAGTTACAATACAATTACAAGCAAGAAAAATAATGTTTTGCACACTCTTTATCCTTCTGTATCTGCTCTATTAACTGCTCTTTACAAGAAAATTTTCTCTCTTCTCTTATCAATTTCAAAAAACGAACCCTGATTGTTTTACCGTATATTGATTCATTATAAGTAAGAAAATGAGTTTCCAATACTTGGTTACTGCCATTCAGAAAGGTAGGAACTGTCCCAAAATTACTTACAGACGGAAACCATTCATCCTCTATCAGGGTTTCCGTAATATAAACACCATGCGCAAGAGGAGGAAAAAATGCTGTGAGATTCGCAGTAGGAAATCCCAAGGTGTTTCCCAAACCTCTTCCCTTTTCCACCGTTCCGCTGACAATCAAATCATGTCCAAGACAGTTTAATGCATATTCCAATTCACCCTTCATAAGCAAGGAACGAATTTTGGTTGAACAGACAATTTCTCCGTTTAAGTAAACAGTAGGAATCACATGTGTTTGAAATTCCTCAAACAAAGTCAAGGTTTCCGGAGTTCCTTCTCTCAAAAATCCAAAACGGAAATTTTCTCCCACAACCACATGATTCGCTTTCAATTTCTCAATCAAATATGTTTTCACAAACTGTCCCGGAAGCATTGTTCTCATTGTTTCATCAAAGGGTAAAAAAACCACTTCGTCTGCACCAAATTCCATACACAACCTATTTTTTTCATCATTTGTGCATAGCATGTCCGGTGACTGGCCAATCACTTGCTTGGGATGAATTTGAAATGTAACAACCTTAATTTCAAATCCGGTTTCTTCTTTTAATTTTACTGCATATTTCAACAGGGTTTGATGACCGATATGAACACCGTCGAACATTCCCAAAACAGCAATACAACTTTCGCTCATTCTGATTCCTCTTCCAAAAACATTGTTACAGGTTTAATATAACAGCCATAAGGTCTTGGTTCCGCAGAAGCAAGACAAAGAAATTGTCCGGATTTTGAAAAAATCTTCACTTCCCCATCATACCGTTCATTTTCATAAACAACAGGCGCTCCGTTTCTGATTCGTATCTCCTGTTCAGCATTTACGGTAACTGCAGGACAGTCAAACACACTATGGGTTGGAATCAGGGTGACCTCCCCTTGTTCCAATTGCTCTAACGTATAACTGTCTTTCAGATGAAATTTTCCGGAAGAAACACGTTGCAATGAATCAAGACACGCTCCGCATCCCAGCCTTTGACCAATATCATGAGCAAGAGAACGGATATAGGTTCCTTTAGAGCAATCAACCACGACCTCCGCACGGCTTCCCTCAAAGCTTTGAAGTTCTAAGGAATGAATGGTAATTTCCCGACCTTCCCGTTCAATTTCCATCCCCTGTCTTGCCAATTCATAAAGCTTTTTTCCGTTTTTTTTCAATGCCGAATACATTGGCGGAATCTGAATCTGTGTTCCGACAAACTCCTTTAACATGCATTGAAACTCATCAGAGGAAACATGGGGAATACATTCAGAAACGACCGTTCCGTCCATATCATAGCTGTCAGTTTCAAGTCCAAAACGTATTCCTGCACGATATGTCTTATCCTTATTCAAAAGAAAATCGGATAATTTAGTTGCTTTCCCCACCAACACAACCAACAAACCAACAGCCATGGGGTCTAATGTACCCGCATGTCCAACCCGTTTTGTCTGCAATGCACGACGCACGGCATAGACGACGTCATGAGACGTTTTTCCACGGGGTTTGTTCATTAATAAGATTCCATTTTTCATTCAACAAGCTGCTCCTTTAGTTTCACTACCAATTCATTGATTGCTATATCAATGGGTTGGTCGGTTGTATATCCGCTTGCTCTTAAATGCCCGCCTCCGCCAAAATACTTTGCAATTTCTGCAACATCAATTTGTTCATCGGAACGAAGGCTGACTTTAAACAAGCCCGGAGTTCGTTCGTGGAAAAATGCCCCCGCATGAACGCCCTTTACCGAAAGCATAATGGAACCTCCCACATCTGTATCATCTGAAGTTAATCCAAGCTCATCCGATTTTTCTTTGGTCAAATAAGTTGCTGCAATTTTCCCGTCAGCATGCAACTGCATATTACGGATACATTCTCCCTGAAAATATAAATTCCCCAAGGAAATCTGTTCATAAAGCTGACGGTTAATAAAAGCTGCATCAACACCTGCTTCAATCAAGTCTGCGCCAATTCTCATTGTTTTAGATGTGGTAGAGCTATAACGGAACGTACCGCTGTCGGTACAAAGTGCCGTATAAATACAGGTTCCGATTTTAATATTCATTTGCCCGGTCAATAAAGCAAACTCATAAACAAGCTCAGCAGTTGCCGCTGCATCAGGCTGCACATAGGACAAATCGCCAATGGGATGATCGGTAATATGGTGATCAATACATGCGGTTTTTCCCTGAAACAATTCCTGTCTTGCACCAAGACGGTCCAAAGAACTGCAATCTACGGCTATGACCAAGTCATATTCCGGAACAATTCCGTTAAACACTTGAAATTCACCATTAAGAAAATCAAACTTTGCTTGGGGCTCTTCTTCCAAGATAACCAAAGGAGTTTTTCCCAAACCTTTTATGAGTTCAGCCAACGCAAAACAAGAGCCCAATGCATCTCCGTCTGCATGGAGGTGAGGCAGCAAAACAATAGTTTCTGCCTCATTCATCCAATTTAATAATTGCTTCATTCTTCGTCCCTCTGTACACGGTTAATCAGATTACAGATTCTTGCGCCCTCAGAAATAGAATCATCTAATTTAAAGATGAATTCCGGTGTTGCACGAAGCTGTACCTTTCTGGCAATTTCACGACGAAGAAATCCTTTTGAGCTTTCCAGTCCCTTGATTGCATCCTTTTGCTGTTCTTCCGTTCCCAAAACACTGACATTCACTTCAGCATAGGACAAATCCTTACTGACACGAACCCCTGTTATACTTATCATAGACGGAATCCGCGGGTCCTTCAGCATAGGAATCAAAAAACTTAGTTCACGTCTCACTTCTTGAGAAATTCTGTCAATTCTGGCATAAGACATCTATTATCTCCGCCTTTCCCCCACAGGATTGTTTTGCAGCCGTTTGTGGGAAACAGACTGCATCTTTATTGCTCAATTTGTTCCATAACGAAACATTCAATGATGTCGCCTTCTTTGATATCATTGAAGTTTTCAATTCCCATACCGCATTCATAGCCGCTGGCAACTTCCTTAGCATCATCTTTAAAGCGTTTCAATGAATCCAATTTTCCTTCATGGACAATAATACCGTCACGGACCACACGAACCTCACAGTTACGGCTGATTTTTCCATCAACCACATAACTTCCTGCGATGGTTCCCACACCGCTGACCTTAAATGTTTGTCTGACCTCTGCATGACCAAGAACTGCTTCACGGAATTTAGGATCCAACATCCCCTTCATTGCAGATTCCATTTCTTCAATTGCTTCATAAATAACACGGTACATTCTCATGTCAACCCCTGTCATTTCAGCTGTTGCACGGGCAGATGCATCAGGACGAACGTTAAAGCCTACAATAATTGCATTGGAAGCTTGTGCCAAGATAACATCAGATTCTGTAATACCGCCTACACCACCATGAATGGTCTTTACTCTTACTTCCTCATTGGACAATTTTTCCAAGGACTGTTTTACTGCTTCCAAAGAACCTGCCACATCGGCTTTCACAATAATATTCAGTTCCTTCATTTCACCGTCTTTGATACAATCAAACAAATTATCCAAAGAGATTTTTTGTTGAGCAGCAATCCGTTCATCTTTAATTTTCTGTTTTCTCGCTTCAACAACAGCCTTTGCTTTTCTTTCGTCGTCAACTGCATAGAAAATATCTCCACCTTGGGGAGTTTCAGACAAACCGGCAATTTCAACAGGAACAGAAGGACCTGCTTCCGTAATTCTGTTTCCTTTGAAATCAAGCATTGCTCTTACACGACCTACAGCTGTTCCTGCAACAATAATATCACCGGAACGCAAGGTTCCTTTTTGTACCAAAACAGTAGCTACAGAACCTCTTCCCTTATCAAGACGCGACTCGATAACCGTACCTTTGGCACGACGGTTGGGATTTGCTTTCAATTCTTTCATTTCCGCAACCAGCAGAACCATTTCAAGCAGATTATCGATCCCTTCTTTTTTCTTTGCAGAAATGGGAACACAAATGGTATCACCGCCCCATTCCTCAATCAACAAATCGTGCTCTGTTAATTCCTGCTTGATACGGTCAGGATTTGCCGATTCTTTATCCATTTTATTAATTGCTACAACAATAGTAATTCCTGCAGCCTTTGCATGGTTAATTGCTTCAATAGTCTGAGGCATAACGCCGTCATCAGCTGCAACTACCAAAATTGCAACGTCGGTTACCTGTGCACCTCTTGCACGCATAGAAGTAAATGCGGCATGACCGGGTGTATCCAAAAATGTGATGGGACGTCCGTTAATTTCCACCACTGATGCACCGATATGCTGGGTAATTCCACCGGCTTCGGTCGCTGTAACATGAGTATCCCGAATCGCATCCAGCAAAGAAGTTTTACCATGGTCAACATGACCCATAACAACCACAACCGGGCTACGGGGCAGCAAATCCTTTTCATCATCTTCTGTATCCTGGAAGAGCAAATCTTCATCTGTAACAATAATTTCCGGTTCCAATGTCACATTAAATTCGTCAGCAATCAAAGATGCTGTATCATAATCTATGATTTCGCTCACCGATGCCATAACCCCGAGGAGGAAAAGCTTTTTAACGACCTCTACTCCGGACACACCAATTCGTTCCGCAAATTCGCCAACACCAATTGATTCCGGAATGGCAACAACCTTAGGCTCTTCTTTTTTAGGTGCTTTTTCTTTTACAGGCTGTTCCATTTCTTTCTTCATGGGTTGATTTTTTTGCTGTCTGTTTTTATTTCCTTTTTTAATTTTTTGTTTCTTTTCCGCCTCATCAATTAGCTTGTCATCAGAAACTAATTTTTCAATTTTTTCAGTATCAAGACGTTCAAGATCCACATTGGAAGAACGAGTATCAACATACCGAACCGCTTTCACTTGTTTTTCCTGTTTTTCCGGCTTTTCCTCAACAGTTTCCGGTTTATCCTCTTTGCGAACGTTTTGCTTTTGACTTTTTGTTTCTTTCATCGTTTCAGCTTTGGGTTTATTCTGTTCTTTGGATTTAAACACCTGATTCAAATCCTTGGTTTCAAACTTTTGGGTATAATAATCCAAAATAATATCCAATTCTTTTTCCTCTAAAATCGCCATGTGATTTTTCAAGGTAATTCCAAAGCCTTCCATCAAGGTTAGGATTTCCTTGCTGGAGACACCGAACCCTTTACTGATTTCATGTACTCTTGGTCTTATTGCCATAAAATTTCACCCCCGAATTTTTTCAAAACAAGTGCGGCAAACCCTTCATCGCATATTGCTATTGCTGAAATATTTTGTTTTCCCACACTTTTTCCGATGGTTTCCCTTGTTCCGTACCGAATACAAGGAATTTGATAATATTGGCATTTGTTTTTATAACTTTTTGCTGTTCCGTCAGAACAGTCTGATGCTAATACAATCAGAGAAACAGCTCCCTGCCTTGCCTGCTGAGAAATAAAATCAAAGCCGATTGTTACCTTTTTTGCCCGATATGCTAACCCTAACACGGACAACACATCATCCTTACTCATTTTCAAAGCTCACCTGCCAATGCTTGATACAATTCTTCAGACAGATTTGTCGAAAACGCTTTTTGCAATTTCCCTTGCTTTTGTGCTTTTTGAAGACAGACTGCATCCGGACACAAATATGCTCCTCTGCCTGCTGCTTTTCCGGTACGATCAATAAAAACAGTACCATCTTTTTGACATACAATGCGAATCAATTCCATCTTAGGTTTGTGCTGACCGCAGCCTACACACATGCGCTCCGGTTGACTTTTTTTCATTGATTCACCGCCTTATTCTGTTGCCTCATCATCAGGTTGGCTTTGAATATCAATTTTCCAACCGGTTAATTTGGCAGCCAGGCATGCGTTTTGTCCTTTCTTACCAATGGCAAGAGAAAGCTGAAATTCCGGAACAACAACATGACATGCTTTTTCTTCTTCATCGATTTCTACCGAAATAACTTTTGCAGGATTCAAGCTTTCTTTGATGTATTCAACAGGATCTTCATTATATTTAATAATATCTATTTTTTCACCGCGAAGCTCATCCATCACAGCCTGTACCCGTGCACCGTGATTTCCAACACATGCACCAATGGGATCCACAGAAGGATTGGATGACCAAACTGCCATTTTGGTTCTGGAGCCTGCATCACGGGAAATGCTCTTAATTTCAACAATTCCATCATGCACTTCAGGAACCTCAGATTCAAACAACCGCTTTACTAATCCTGCTCTGGAACGACTGACAACAACTCTCGGTCCCTTTGTCGTCTTTTTCACTTCTGCCACATACAGTTTAATGCGATCACCAGGCTGATATGTTTCTCCAGGAACCTGTTCTTCCGGTGTAATAACTGTTTCAAACCCGTCAATTTCAACGATAATATTTCTCTTTTCTGTTCTTCTGACAACACCGCTGACCAATTCATGCTCTAAATGAGCAAATCTGGAATACACCTGATCCCGTTCTGCTTCGCGGATTCTTTGAACAACCACCTGTTTTGCCGTTTGAGCCGCAATTCTTCCGTATGAATCGGGAGTTGCATCATATTCCGCAATATCACCGATTTCATATTTTTCGCTGTACTTTCTTGCTTCCTCCAGAGTAATCTCTGTCTGAGGATTAAACACCTCGTCTACTACCTCTTTGCTTACCAACAAACGATAAGCACCTGTTTCTCTGTTGATTTCAGCACGAACCTGTTGGTTTGCACCGTAATCCTTTTTGAATGCTGTGACCAAAGCTGCTTCAACCGCTTCTAAAAGAACATCCTTGTCAATGTTTTTTTCTTTCGCAATTGCTTCTAAGGCCATGATAAATTCCGCGTTCATTGTGATCCTCCTTATTCATTTTCCTGCCAGGCAAGGCGAACGTCTACTACCTTTGCCTTTTCCAGGGTTATTGTTGTTTCATTGGTTTCAAGAACAATTGTTCCATTTTGATACTCTTTCAAAACGCCTTCCAATTGACGTTGCCCGTTCATTGCTGCAAACAGACGAACTGTAACTGTTTTACCCAGTTGAGCTGCAAAATGCTCCGGCCTTGTAAGCTTTCGGTCAATACCCGGAGAGGAAATTTCCAAATAATAGCTTTGAGAAATAGGGTCTTTTTCATCTAACCAATCTGACAAAATACGACTGACATTTTCGCAGTCATCAGTACTGACACCGCCTTCTTTATCAATGGTAACCCTTAAAAACCAATTGGTCCCTTCCTTGACAAATTCAACATCATACAAAGAGCATCCCGCTTTTTCGGCAATGGGTTTTGCCACATCCCAAATCATAGATTCGATTTTCGACACATTTTCACCTTCTTTTTCCAAACATAAACAAGAATGAGTGGATTCACACCCACTCATTACCATACCCTATCATCTTATGTCTTATTTATTATACCACACTTTTTTCTAAAATGCAAGATAATTTTTATATTTTTTCAAAAAAACTTCCTCTCTTTTCCATTTTTCAGATGCAATTTCTGATTACTGTAGAATTTTAAGAATTTTGCATTAGTACAAATTC
>JAZQHN010000223.1:0-15836 GCA_045540615.1 Clostridia bacterium | reverse complement strand
TTATCCGATAACTGCGGTGCTGTCATCGGAGATAAAATATTTTTTCCAAAGCGAGGTGATATGATGCTCTTTCGCCCTGACGAAATTCACTTTGGAAGGTTCCCTCAATCCGGCAGATATAATTATATTTCTTTTTTTATTCCCGTGAATCTTTTTGATTCTGTTTTCCCGGAAAGCAAGCAGTTTCTGTTTCCTTTTTTGGATGAATCAGAGGATAAAATCAATTTAATCCAGCTTTCAGAGCCCTGTAAAAGCAAGTTGATTACACTTGCGGAAGATTTGCTGACAATGATAAAAAAAGAGGAAGCTTCCGATGTTCTGATTTTTGCCATACTAACCGAAATTCTTCATCTTTGCAATCAATTTTATTTAATTCAAAAAACGTTACCATCCGTTCCATCGGTGTCTTCTTTGGTCACAAAAGCAATTCAAAAGATTAATGAGCAATTTCCGTCCTTTTCAGGATTAAATGACCTTGCAAAGCATTGCGGATGCAGTGTTACTTATTTGACTCAAACCTTCCGACGCTATACCGGAAAAAGCATTCATACCTATTTGACACAGCGAAGATTGGAACATGCCCGTCAGCTTTTGGAAAGCGGCGTTTCGGTAACGGATACCTGTTATCAAAGCGGTTTTTATGATTCCTCTACCTTCATCTCACTGTTCAAAAAACATTTCAATACAACCCCGGGCAAATACAAAAGAAATTTTTAATCATTAAAAACAATGTTCTGCAAACAAAAAGACAACAAATAAGGGATGCAAAAAATTCATTTTACATCCCCTTCAAAATTATTGATGACTTGCAGGCACTTTCTCTTTGAACAGCAATGTAATTGCCCAAATTCCCGCAAGACCAACCAAAGAAAAAATAATTCTGCTGAATGCTGCTCCCTGTCCTCCGAACAAGGAACCAACCAGGTCAAATCCAAACAAACCGATAGAACCCCAATTCAGCGCACCGATGATAATCAGTACCAAAGATAAATTATCAAGCATTGCTCAAATCTCCTTTTTTAAAATCTTTGATTCATCAATCATTATGTGCAATTTTTTTATTTTTATTCATTTTTAAACATCCTGAAATAAAAAATACAGGAATGGTCAGTAAAAACCAAAGGACAGAATAGAGCAAGCTAATCTGTCCTAAAAAATTGTATTTCAAATTAGAATAATCCCAAACCTTCCAATGAAGCTTCAGGTTGACCAGGCAACCGGTCAACAATTCCAATCCGGTAATCATAAGTGTTCCCAGAAAACATCGAATCCACAAAATCCTATGTTTTAATTTTTGGTTTAATTCGTATAAAAGGGAAAAGCTAAGTCCACCTAAAACACTCATAGTCCAATGGGTCGCTCCCCGCCATAACAGTTCAATCAGACTATATCCAATCCCACCGATACAAAATAACTTCAGCCATTTTTTCATTGTCTCACCAAGTTTTTTCTCTTAGTGTAAACAATTGTGTGAAAATAATACTATACCCGAACAGAAATTCCGCGATTTTTCAAATATTGCTTTAAATCAGAAATGGCAATCTCGTTATAATGAAATAAGGATGCTGCCAATACTGCTTCTGCACCGCCATCAGTTAATGCATCATAAAAATGCTTCATATTTCCTGCACCGCCCGATGCAATAACCGGAATATCCACCAAATCAGAAATTTTCTTGGTTAAGGCAATATCATAACCGTTTTTGGTACCATCGCAATCCATACTGGTGAGTAAAATTTCACCTGCACCCAATTGATAAGCCTGCTCTGCCCAAGCGAGAGCATCAAGACCTGTATTTATTCGGCCGCCGTTTAAGTAAACTTCCCATTTATCCTCATTAGGATTTCTCTTTGCATCAATGGCAACCACAACACATTGGCTTCCGAATTTGTCCGCCGCTTCTCGGATCAGAGTAGGATTTTTGATTGCTGCAGAATTGACAGAAATCTTATCTGCTCCTTCTCTTAAAATCGCTTTAAAATCCTCTACTGTACGGATTCCGCCTCCAACTGTAAAAGGAATAAAAACGGTTTCAGCAACTTTTCTGACCAAATCCAAAATAATATTTCGAGAATCAGATGAGGCTGTAATATCCAAAAACACAAGTTCGTCTGCCCCTGCTTTGTCATATGCGGCCCCAATCTGCACCGGATCACCTGCGTCACGAAGATTGACAAAATTGACCCCTTTTACCACTCTGCCGTTATGGACATCCAAACAGGGGATAATTCTTTTTGCATGCATTTAACTTTCCCCCATTTCAGCAAAATTTTTTAAGATTTGAAGTCCGACTCTTCCGCTTTTTTCCGGATGAAACTGAGCTGCCATCACGTTGCCCTTTTCCACTGCAACAGGAAGCTCAGTACCGTAATCAGTAGTTGCAGCAATGAGGCTTTTACTGACAGGCTCCATATAATAAGAATGGACGAAATAAACAAAGGGTTTCTTTCCGATGTCCTTCAAAAATCCTTCTTTTTTTTGAATATTCAATTCATTCCAACCAATATGAGGAATTTTCAATCCATGCTCTTTTGGAATTTTTTTAATCTTACCGGGCAGAATCCCAAGTCCTTTTACTCCTGGAGTTTCCTCGCTTTCTTCAAACAACAACTGAAGTCCTAAGCAAATTCCCAAAAAGGGTTTTCCTGATTGAACCGCTCTTTGAATGGTTTGATCCAATCCCCGCTTTCTCAATTGCTCCATGGCTTCGCCAAAGGCTCCTACTCCGGGTAAAATCACTCGTTCTGCGGATAAGATTTCAGGTTCGTCTGATGTAATCACCGCATCATATCCTAAAAATTCCAAGGCTTTTTGGACACTTCTGAGATTCCCTGC
This sequence comes from Clostridia bacterium, assembly GCA_045540615.1. GTDB lineage: Bacteria > Bacillota > Clostridia > HGM11514 > HGM11514 > SIG438. The sequence continues at coordinate 13,001 of JAZQHN010000223.1, read as the reverse complement.
GTCATAATCAATGATTGCAATCATGAAAGTTCTCCTATGCCAGTGTTACTTTAAAGTAATGCTTTTTACCCTTCTTCACCATCAGACCCTCATCACCAAAGTCAGACTTGGTAAATTCATGATCAATAGAAGTAATTTTTTCATCATTCACAGTCAGACCGCCTTGTGTAATCAAACGTCTGCCTTCCCCACGAGAAGGAACAATTCCTGTATTAGAAATCAAGTCTAAAGCAGTAATGGTTTCAAAGTCTCCCGCAATCGTCTTAGTAGGAACATCCCCTGAAGGTCCACCTGCTTCAAACAAAGCTTGTGCTGCTGCCTGTGCTTTTTCTGCTTCTTCTTTTCCATGTACCAAAGCAGTGACTTCATACGCCAGAATTTTCTTTGCTGTATTGATTTCCTGACCTTCTAATTTTTCCAGTTCTCTGATTTCATCCATAGGCAGGAATGTGAGCAGTTTCAGGCAACGGATCACATCCTGGTCACCCACATTTCTCCAATACTGATAAAAATCATAGGGAGAGGTTTTCTTAGGATCAAGCCAAACAGCACCGTTTTGAGTTTTTCCCATTTTCTTGCCTTCTGAGTTGGTCAGCAAAGTGAAAGTCATACCATATACTTCCTTACCTTCTACACGACGAACCAATTCCAGACCGCCCAAAATATTGGACCACTGGTCGTCACCGCCCAATTCAATTTTGCAATCGTAATCCTGATACAATTTCAGAAAATCATAACTCTGCATTAACATGTAGTTAAATTCAAGGAAGGATAATCCACGTTCCAGACGGGTTTTAAAGCATTCTGCTGTTAACATACGATTAACAGAAAAATGAACACCAATATCACGCAAAAATTGGATATATTTCAGATCCATCAACCAATCTGCATTGTTTACCATCAATGCTTTTCCATCAGAAAAATCAACCAAGCGGGAAATCTGCTCTTTAAAGCATTCACAATGATGATTGATGGTTTCTACCGTCATCATACTTCTCATATCCGTTCTTCCGGAAGGGTCACCAACCATTCCTGTTCCACCGCCAATCAAGGCTATGGGCCGATGACCTGCGCGTTGCATGTGCGCCATTACCATTAATTGCAGGAAATGACCTACATGCAAACTGTCAGCAGTAGGGTCAAAACCAATATAAAAGGTTACCTTTTCCTTTTCCAATAATTCTCTGATTTCTTTTTCGTGAGTCACTTGGGCAATTAACCCACGTTCCTCCAGTACGTCATAAACACTCACTGCAATATTCCTCCTTATAGCCTCTCAAAGCATCCAATGCTCTTTGAGAAATAGCTTCGTTTTTTTCGCGTTTTCCTCTGATTCGTACACCCAGATCGGGCAATAAACCAAAGTTAATATTCATAGGCTGAAAATTGGTAACCGCCTGATTGCTCACATAGTTTGCCAATGCACCAAGAGCGGTTTCTTTCGGCAAAGGGGGCAATTCCTTTCCTCTTAGCCTTGTTCCGCAGAAAAGTCCTGCTGTCAGACCGGAGGCTGCTGATTCTGCATATCCTTCCACCCCTGTCATCTGTCCTGAAAAATATAAATTCGGTTGTTTTTTCAGCCGATAAGAATCGTCCAGTAATTTGGGAGAATTTAAGAATGTATTTCGATGCATCACACCGTAACGAACAAACTCAGCATGTTCTAATCCGGGAATCAAAGAAAATACTCGTTTTTGCTCTCCCCATTTTAAATTAGTTTGAAATCCTACAATGTTATAAAGAGTTCCTGCTCCGTCATCCTGTCTTAACTGCACCACCGCATAAGGCGGTTCCTCACTATGAGGATTTTTCAGACCAACAGGCTTTAAGGGGCCAAATAACATGGTGGATTCTCCCCGTTTTGCCATTGCTTCAATGGGCATACACCCTTCAAATACACTGCCCTTTTCAAATTCCTTCAATACTGCAGTTTCCGCTTCAATCAATGCAGTATAAAATCGGTCGTATTCTTCCTTTGTCATAGGACAGTTCAGGTAATCCGCATCCCCCTTATCATAACGAGAAGCACGGAACACTTTATTCATATCAATAGAATCGAATGCCACAATAGGTGCTGCTGCATCATAAAAGTGAAGATAATCCTCCCCTGTCAGTCGGCTGATTTCCGGAATTAACCCATCCGATGTAAGGGGTCCTGTTGCTACAACCACAGGAGCATCCTCGGGCAAAATTGTTACTTCCTCCGCAACCACTTCTACTAAAGGATGAGAACGAATGGTCTCGGTAATTTCTTGAGAAAAAGCTTCTCTATCCACCGCCAATGCTCCTCCTGCAGGAACACGGTGTTTGTCCGCACTTTTCATGACCAAAGAATTCATTTCTCTCATTTCCTGCTTTAATAAACCTACTGCATTGGAAAGCAAATCTGCCCGTAAAGAATTGCTGCAAACAAGCTCTGCAAATTTTTCACTATGATGAGCAGGGGAAAATTTTTGGGGTTTCATTTCATACAGCTTTACTGAAATCCCCATATTGACCAACTGCCAGGTAGCTTCACATCCGGCCAATCCTGCGCCGATGACATGCACAGTCATCATTCTCCGCCCCTCTCAAAATCACATTTTCCGCAATATTGCTTCTTCTTTTTTCCGATTCTTTTATCAAATAAACTACCACCACATTTGGGGCAATGTTCCTTTGTAGGCTGATCCCATGTTACAAAATCACAAGTGGGATTTCCTTCGCATCCAAAATATTTTTTGCCCTTTTGGCTCTTCTTTTCCAAAATTTTCTTTCCGCACTTAGGGCATTGGGCACCGGTATCTACAATAATTGCCTTAGTATTACGGCATTCAGGAAAACCGGGGCACGCCAAGAATTTTCCAAACCTACCCATTTTATATACCATGGTTCTGCCGCACTTATCGCAAATCTCATCCGATTCTTCGTCTGCAATCTTGACTTTTTCCATTTCCTTTTCAGCACTTGATAAATCCTTTTCAAAAGGACCATAAAACTGCTTTAAAATATGAACCCAATCGGTAGTTCCTTCTTCCACCTGGTCAAGCTGAGTTTCCATATTAGCGGTAAATTTAATGTCAACAATATTTTTAAAATACTGTTTCATCAAGTCGGTAACCACTTTCCCCAGCTCCGTCGGTTTCAGTACCTTTGCATCACGAACCACATATCCTCTTTGCAAAATGGTAGAAATGGTAGGTGCATAAGTACTGGGACGACCAATTCCATTTTCTTCCAAAGCTTTTAATAATGCAGCTTCGCTGTATCTTTGAGGAGGTAATGTAAAATGCTGCTTAGACTCCAACTTTTCTTTCGTTAAAGAATCTCCTTCCATCAACTCCGGAAGTTTTACTTCTTTTTCCTGATCATCCTCTTCCGGTTTGGAGGTATCAATTGCCTCCTGATATAACACCATAAATCCAGCAAATTTCTGTTTGGAACCATTGGCACGGAAAATATAATCATTTGCTGTAATTTCCGCAGAAATAGTATCATAAACAGCCGCTTCCATCTGACTTGCCACAAACCGTTCCCAAATCAATTTATATAATTTATATTGATCGGCAGGTAGTGTTTTCTTTAGCTGATCAGGAGTAATGGAAACCATACTGGGACGAATGGCTTCGTGTGCATCCTGAGCATTTTTCTTAGATTTATATATTCTTGGTTTTGCCGGCAAATATTCATTGCCGTATTTCGTTTGAATATAATTTCTTGCTTCTGCCTGAGCTTCTTCCGAAATTCTCAAGGAATCCGTTCTCATATAGGTAATCAAACCGACCAAACCAATTCCTTCTACCTCTACACCTTCATACAGCTGTTGTGCCGCAGACATAGTTTTCTTTGCAGTATAGCCATACTTTTTGGAAGCCTCCTGTTGGAGAGAACTTGTAATAAAAGGAGGTACAGGTGCTTTTGTTTTTTTTGCTTTTTTAACAGCAGAAACAGTAAACTCCGCCTGCTCCAGCTTTTTCAGAATTTCCTCTACCTGCTGGCTATTTTCCAATTCGATTTTTCCCTTTTTGTCCCCATAAAAACGAGCGGAAAAATCAGATTTTCCTTTTTTCAAATCTGCTGTTAAAGACCAGTATTCTTCCGGTACAAACTGCTCAATTTCCGTTTCCCTGTCCACAACCAAACGGGTTGCTACAGATTGCACACGACCGGCACTTAATCCCTTTTTCACCTTTTTCCAGAACAAAGGGCTAATCTGATAACCAACCACTCTGTCGAGCACTCTTCTCGCCTGCTGTGCATTCACCAAATCTTCGTTGATTTTGCATGGCTGTTTTACCGCTTCTTTTACCGCATTTTTAGTAATTTCATTAAATGAAATACGGCAAGGTAGATCTTGGTCAATTTGCAATAAATTTGCAAGATGCCATGAAATTGCTTCCCCTTCGCGGTCAGGGTCAGTTGCCAAAAATACCTTTTCTGCATTTTTCGCATCCCGTTTTAGCTTGCTGAGCAATTCACCTTTTCCACGTATGGTAATATACTTCGGTTCAAAATCATTGTCTATATCCACCCCTAACTGACTTTTGGGCAAATCCCTCAAGTGACCCATAGAGGCAACAACTTTATAATTTTTTCCAAGATATTTTGTTATGGTTTTTGCTTTTGCAGGTGATTCCACAATCACCAAATATTTTGCCATGGTTTTCCTCCTATCTTTAACGGTCAGGTATAAGTAAGCGGTAAATGTCTCCGCCCGCATTCATTACCAAACCTTTTATTTCCATCATCATAAGTGCAGACAAAGTCTGCGGTCCGGGCAACTTTGCGTATTCTGTAATATCATCAATAAACAACTGCCCGTGATACTGTAATACCTCCGCAATTTTCCGTTCAACCGGAGGCAACTGCTCCCAATCAAATTCTTTTACTTCTTCTTTTGGAGATTCTGCAATTCCCCAATTTAACAATTCATAAATATCCGCAGGACTCATCACCGGGTGAGCTCCATCAAATAAAAGACGATTACTTCCTATATGGGTATAAGAATAGATACTTCCCGGAACTGCAAATACTTCTTTATTGTCCTCCAGTGCTCTGTTTGCAGTAATCAATGCTCCGCTTGACTGAGGTGCTTCCACAACCAAGGTTCCCTCTGATAATCCTGCCATAATTCTGTTTCTGATGGGGAAATGATACCCCAAAGGGCGGGAACCAGGAGGATATTCACTGATAAGTAGTCCTGTCTGACTGATTTTTTCCATTAAAGCTCCGTTATATGCAGGATATACCACATCCACACCACAGCCAAGTACGGCAATGGTAGGAGTAGGACCTTCCGAGGCACCTTTATTGGCATAGGAATCGATTCCTTCTGCCATACCGCTTACTATGGTAATTCCGTGCCGGGACATTTGAGACGCAAACTCATAAGCTGTTTTATTGCCTTCCTTGGTGGATTTTCTGGTTCCCACAATGGTAAACATTAATATTTTCGAAAAGTCAGGAAGAGTTCCCTTATAATAAAGAACAAGTGGAGGACTGAACAATTCTTTTAACTGAATTGGATATCGTTCGTCTTCATAAGTCAAAATGGAAATTCCTTTTTCCTCACATTGCTTTATAATTTTTTCAGCACCCTTTAAACTTTTATTACAAAGTGCTTTCCCTTCTTTTCTTCCAATCTGATTCATCCCTTGCAAGGTGTCCCTATTGGCAAGCTCGTATGCTTCCCGGGCTGAACCGAAATACTCAACAATCGGCTTTGCGTACCGATTTTCTGCACCTAATCCCTCTGCCAGCCAAATCCAATATATTTCCTGCACTATTTATCACCTGTTACTTCTTATTTCTTTGTCGAAATGCTTCATATGCTACAACACCAAATGCTACTGCTGCATTTAACGATTCACTCTTTCCAATCATAGGAATAGTTATTTTTTCTGTAGCTGCATTTAAAACCTCTTGACTGACACCATGCGCCTCATTTCCTACAACCAAAGCAAACTCTCGGGTAAAATCAAAATCATAAATTGAAACTGCCTGATTCAAATCCGCACAAATCAAACGAAAATCCGAAAGCTCATCTACAGTTTTTATCTTGACAATTGGTAAATCAAACAAAGCACCCATGGTGGAACGAACCACCTTGGGACTGTACACATCCACACAGTCGCCCAATAAGATAACGCCACCAAAGCCAGCAGCATCCGCTGTTCGAATCACAGTGCCCAAATTTCCCGGGTCACTTAATCCGTCGCAAACCGCCACAGGCTTGGAAGAGTCTATAGAATCCAAGGTGTTATTCATCTGCTTTGCAACTGCAATGATTCCCTGAGAATGACAGGTATCTGACAAATCGGTTAAAATTTTATCATCTGCCTCAAAGCATTCCAATCCTGTAATACCTTGTTCAAAATATTCGTGACGGGCAAAGACACACTGAAAAGAAACTCCTTTTTGAAACGCATCAAAAACAAGTCTTTCCCCTTCCAGTATAAACAAACCCGTTTCATCTCTGTATTTTTTTTTGAGAAGCTTTTTGGTTTCACAAACCTTGCGGTTGTCCCGACTTGTAATTTTTTTTACCGTCAACCTTTCTCGCTCCTTTTCCTGTACAGGATTAGCCCTCGGCACCTCATTTTGTACCGAAGGCTGTCAATAAAATTTTAGACCCGCCAATGAGAACGGATCTAAAAATCAAATATTATTTCAGGTTTGCTTTTGCAGTTTCTGCCAATTTAGCAAATCCTGCTGCATCATGGATTGCCAGTTCAGAAAGCATCTTACGGTTCATCACGATACCGGATTTTTTCAAACCGTTCATAAAGGTAGAATAGTTCATACCGTTCATTTTAGCCGCTGCACTGATACGGGTAATCCAAAGCTGTCTGAAATTTCTCTTCTTTTGCTTTCTTCCAACGTATGCAAAAGCCAGAGATCTCATCACTGCTTGGTTTGCTACTCTGTATTGTTTACCCTGAGCGCCCCGGAAGCCTTTTGCCAGCTTTAATACTTTCTTATGTCTTTTTCTGGTGGCCATAGCACCTTTTACTCTTGCCATTTTGTTCTCCTCCTATTCGGCTTATTTGTAAGGAATCAATTTCTTTACAGTTGCTGCATTTGCAACACTTGCATAGCCCGGCTTACGCAGACCTCTTTTTCTCTTGGTGGATTTCTTAGTCAAAATATGACTGCGAAATGCTTTTCCTCTTTTAACTTTACCGGACTTTGTAAGTGAAAAGCGCTTAGCCGCACCTCTGTGAGTTTTAATCTTAGGCATTTTACTAACTCCTTCCCTTGCTTGAATTTTTAAATATCAGCCCAAGCTCAATCATTATTTTTGAGCTGTAGGCGCAATAAACATTACCATATTTCTGCCTTCCATTTTGGCAGGGCGATCGATAACACCGAATCCCTCTACACCATCTTTAAATCTATCGAGCAAGGTTTTCCCTAATGCAGTATGTTGCATTTCACGTCCGCGAAAACGAACTGCAACCTTTACCTTATCTCCCGACTTTAAGAATTTAAGTGCATTGTTCAGCTTGGTTTCAAAATCGTGAGTATCAATAGAGGGTGACAGACGAACTTCTTTCACTTCTGCAACCTTCTGATTCTTTCTTTGTTCCTTTTCCCGTTTTGCAAGTTCGAATTTATATTTACCATAATCCATAATCTTACAAACAGGCGGTTTTCCTTGAGGAGCAATCATAACCAAATCCAAATCTTTTTCCGCTGCCAGTTTTTTCGCAGCTGTACTGGTCATAATTCCCAACTGATCGCCGTCAGGTCCAATTACTCTGACTTCTTTCTCACGAATATCCTCGTTCATTATCAATTCCTTGCTAATAACAGTACACCTCCCAAAAAATAAAAAACAGACAAGTCCTTTACTTGCCCGTCCAAATGAAACAACGACACACCAATCCCGTGTGCATCTATCATTATTTACCCGGACGAACAAAATCGTAAAGGTGAGAAACTGCTGTTTCTGCTTGATTTCTTAAATAGTTTACCATAGTTTTTCATTATTGTCAAGACTTTTTTTCATTTTTTATCAGGAAATAAATAAATTTTAGTAATAACTCTGCCATTTCTTCTCTATGTTCAATTCCGAGATGAGAAAATACACTTGAAAGCTCAGAATCAGGTTTAAGAAGCTTATCTCTTACTAAAAGGTACCATTCCCCATATTCTAAACGAAATTGCTGATAGCCTAATGTCCTGATTTTACTTCTTTCTGTCTCACTCAGATGTTTCACTATTGTTTCTATTTTATCAATTAACATCATTTTCCTCCAATTTTTTAGATATAAAATATATCTATTTTAAACATTATATCATAAATTAGATATAAAATAAAGTAAAAATGAATTTATTTTATAGTTAAAAGGAGGCTATTATGAAAAACGAATCCGTCAAAAGCGTATCAATCAGAATCCCTGTTTCCCTTTTAGAAGAGCTACGGTTTGTTTCTGATTACGAAGGCAGAAGCATCAACAGTCAAGTGCTTTATCTGATCCGACAATGTATTTCAGACTTCAAAGAAAAACACAATTCATAAGATACTAAAACCGACCTCCGAATATTCTTAGAAGGTCGGTTCATGTTTATTAAGGTATAATTAGCGTTGTTTTTTCTTCATCCGAAAGCATTTTATTCTTGAATTTTTTACAACTTAATGATATAATAAATGCAAAAGCATTTATTATATGCCTACCCGCAAGGATTTTATGCCCGTGCGATTTTTTCCTCGCATTGCTTCGGAAACGCACTTGGGCAATTATTTCGAAATTATGGTATAATAAAAGAAAGACTTGATTCTATATAATAATTTTTAAGGTGGAATAACCATGAACCTCATTCATTACGAACATAATCACCCATTTCATCATCAAGATCTGTGTCCTTTTCACCTTGGTCTCATTCAGCAGGAGAAAAACACAGTTTGTAACTGGCATAAGAAAATTGAAATAATGCTGGTGAAACAAGGATGCGGTTTTATTCAATATGGTGCAAAGAAATATCCCCTTCGCGAAGGAGATTTATTTGTGATAAACTCAGAAGCAATTCACCACACCTATAGTGATGAGAAAATCAGTTTTCATTTTATCATCATAGGAGAGGAATTTTGTGCTGAAAACGGAATTGATGTGGAACAAGTGAAATTTGAAGAAAAAATTGAAGATGAAAACACGGTTCGATTATTCCATCACATGATATCAGAAATCACCGAGGCTAAAATTCATAAGAAATTTCCCTATCTGACAAGGGCAAGAATTTCTGTACTCATGTTATTGGCAGATTTATGTACCAATCACTTAGCAAACCAAACAGAAACATCATCGAATTCTGCTCAATCTGAGCAACATGTAAAAAAAGCCATGCTTTATTTAAATGAGCATTATACCGAGCCATTCTGTTTAGAAACATTGGCAGATCATCTTGGACTCAACAAGTTTTATCTTACCAGAATCTTCAAAAACCAAACCGGTCAAACTCCTCTCACTTATACAAATATGCTTCGTTGCAAGCAAGCAGAATATGCTCTTTCAAAGGGGATGAATATAACAGAAGCCGCATACGACTGCGGCTTTGAAAGTCTTGCTTATTTTTCCAGAATCTATAAAAAGATTCGAGGAATTTCTCCCACACAATTCAAAAAAAACAACTTAATTCTTTGATTATCGTCTTTCCTTCAGTTCACGGAATACATCCTCATAGGTCACACCACGTTCCGCAAGCAAAACAGTTAAGTGATAGAATAAGTCTGCTGTTTCTGCAGCAATTTCAGATTTATCTTCGTTTTTGGCAGCCAAAATGGTTTCCACACATTCCTCGCCTACCTTTTTGGCAATTTTATCCACACCAGCATCCAAAAGATAATTGGTATAAGAACCAGGTTGGGGATTTTCTTGTCTGTCCAACACCACACCATAAAGTTCTGTCAGCATATTTGCTGTTTCTGAAGCTGCTTCATTCCAATTCCCTTCTTCATACTTCCGATAAAAACAGGATTTTTTACCGGTATGACAAGCCGCACCTGTTTGCTCTACCCGAATCAATAAGCAATCTCCGTCACAATCAAGGCGAATGGATACCACCTTCTGAATATTACCGGAAGTATCCCCTTTTCTCCAACGTTCCTGACGGCTTCTGCTGTAAAATACCGTTCTTCCTGTTTCCATGGTTTCCTGCAAGGTTTCCTCGTTCATGTACGCAACCATCAGTACTTCATCTGTTGCGTCATCTTGAATAACCGCAGGAATCAATCCTTTTTCATCATATTTAATCATCATCTTCATCCTTTCAAGGCATTTACTGCTTCTGTTAAATTAATTGTTTTCTGATAGAGTGCTTTTCCAATAATCGCACCTGCAGCCCCTGTTTTTTGAATGCATTCCAAATCCTTTTGACTTGCAACACCTCCTGAGGAAATAATTCCTACCGTTGGAACTGCATTTACCATAGCCGACAATCCCTTTAAATTTGGTCCGCACATCATACCATCCGTATCAATATCTGTGTAGATAATATGTTTGACACCAATTTGTTCCATTTCTTTTGCAAAGGTAACTGCATCCGTATCACTAACCTCCAGCCAACCGGAAACTGCAACTGCTCCATCCTTGGCATCAATTCCAACGGCAATTTTATCACCATATTTCTGAACTGCCGAACGGACAAATTCAGGATTTTTCAAAGCTGCCGTTCCTAAAATCGCACGCTCTACTCCCATAGAAAAATAACGTTCCAACTGTTCTTCAGAACGGATTCCTCCACCTAATTCGACAGGAATCTTCAAGTTTTTTACAATTTCTTCAATGACGGCAATATTTTTTGAAATTCCATCCTTTGCACCATCCAAATCTACCAAATGCAAAAATTCCCCACCCATGTTTTGCCACATAAGTGCCGTTTCTACAGGATTTTCAAAATACACCGTCTTTTGATCAAAATCTCCTTTTTTCAGACGGACACAGCAACCGTCTTTCAAATCTATCGCCGGATAGAGTATCATCCAATCAGTCCTTTCAATTTTTGTACAACATCAGAAATCCGTTCCCGTTCCAGTTTTGCACTGACACGGTTTACCACCAATCTTGCAGACAAATCGCAAATGGTTTCCAATACCTCCAAACCGTTTTCCTTTAATGTTGCACCGCTTTCTACAATGTCAACAATCACTTCACTAAGACCTGTCAAAGGTGCCAGTTCTACAGATCCGTTCAGTTTAATAACTTCGATGGTCTGACCCTTTTTAATCTGAAAATAATTTTTTGCAATATAGGGATATTTGCTTGCTACTCGAAGATTGTGAGACGTATGAAGCTGATATGCCATTTGGGGCGGTCCTGCTACTGCCATACGGCAAGCACCGAATTTTAAATCCAGCATTTCATATAAGTTTCTGCCCTCTTCCAGAAGAGTATCTTTTCCAACAATTCCAATATCAGCCGCACCATATTCCACATAAACAGGAACATCGGACGCTTTTACCAAAATAAATTTGAATTTATGGGCTTCATCGGTAAAGATTAATTTTCTTGTTTTGGTCTTCATTTCTGCACAATCAAAGCCAAGCTGTTCGAACAAGCTGATGGCATAATCAGCAAGCCGACCCTTTGCCAATGCTACAGTAATATATTTCATGAAAACATTCCCCCTTCTGCAAGTTGTTCTTTTCCTGATACCATATCACATTTTGTAATTCCTTTTTCGTCACAGCGATAGAGCACAGGAATTCCTTTTTCCTTTGCATACAAATAGGGATCTTCGTCACTCAAATAATATTCTGTTCGAACACCGGAGCTTCTCAATTGTTCAGCTAATTTTCTGGCTGTTTTGCGGTCTGTTCCGCAAACCAAGGCCCCAACGGTTTCTCCCTCAATCACCACTCCCTGACGGAAAAGAGCATCGGTTAGTAAATCCAAATATAGTGCCGCACCAGTTGCCGGACAATCCTGACCAAAACGACTCATGAGGCTGTCATATCGACCTCCGGCACACACCTCAAACCCGACTCCTCTTGCAAAACCTTTAAAGATAATACCGGTATAATAATCCAAGCTTTGTACCATTGCTAAATCCAAAGAAACATACTCAGATAATCCGTACTCATTCAGTATGGTATATACTTCTCTTAAATTTTTTATTGCCGCTTCCGCACGTTTTCCAGTGGTCAGTTTTTCTGCCTGTTCCAGCACCTCTGCTCCGCCATAAAGAGAGGGCATCTGTAAAATCAGCTCCGCCTGTTCATCCGGAATATCACAATGATTCAATAGTTCCTGAACACCGAATATATTCTTTTGGTCAATAAATACTCTGATTTGTTCTGTTATTTCAGGGTCAAGCCCTGTTTGTTCCATTAATTCTTTAAAAATTTCCACCTGACCGATTTCAATCTGAAATTCCTTCAACCCACAAGAAAGCATAGCACGAATGGAGGCAGCAATTACTTCCGCATCTGATTCTGCCCCCTTTAATCCAATCAGCTCAATCCCTGCCTGAGAGGTTTCGCAAGGACGAATCCCACCTTGGAAATTTCGAAACACCTTTCCGGAATAACAAAGCTTGTGAATATTCCCCTCCAATTTGGTAGCGGTCAATCTTGCAAGAGGGGTTGTTAAATCAGGACGCAAAACAAGGATTCTCCCCTCACGATCAAAAAACTTAATCATTTTTTCTTGGGTTAATAATCCCTGACCACCTTCAAATACATCATAATATTCGATTTCCGGGGTCGTTACCTCGGTATATCCGTAACCGGAAAACACCTGCATTACATCATTTCTTACCTTTTGATGACGATAAGCTTCCCGCTGAAGTAAATCAGAGGTTCCCTCCGGTGTATGCAATCTTCTGCTCAGCATATTGATTCTCCTTACTTTATTACTTTACTTTACTAAAGTAATTATACCCCTAAATTCATTGTTTGTCAAGAGTTTTTTATGAAAATTTCAAATTTTACTTTAAAAACATTGCATCAAAAAAATTTTTATGTTATAATAAAAAAAGTGCGGCAGAATTTATTCTGCCGCAAAGTGAAATAAAGGGGGTCT
>JAZQHN010000222.1:0-3729 GCA_045540615.1 Clostridia bacterium | reverse complement strand
GGCTTGTTTTTTTCATATACCTCTTCTAACATGGAGAAGGGAAGGGGATTGTTTCCCAGTCCTGCTTCAATGGTAAAAGCCGGCTTTTTGAATGTTTGAATAAACCAGTCTTTGTATCCTCCGTGGGATGCAATTTTGGGTGGAGATGCCAATTTATATCCTGAAACAGATGCAAATGCTTTTGCTAAGGTCGAAGAACGTCTCGGATGGTCGGTACCGTATTGATAATAAATTTCTTCTCCTTGTGTGTGATAGCAAATGGCAATATCAAATTGCTCTTTACGACTCAGAGCAACAAGAGCTTTTGTTTCCGGCTCGGATTCCGGGAATTCTCCACCATATCGGGAAGGTCCCGGTTTTACAATGCCCAATTCTAATTCTGATTTTTTACATTCATTCCACCCGGCATCATAATTGTGATTTAAATCAACTCCGTTTGCATTTGCCTGCCAACGAAGTCCCGGTGTGTCAATCCCTTTTTGAACACCGTCCGGATTTACCATAGGAAGAACGGTAATGGCACAACGATTCCAAAGCTGTTCTGTACAGTAATTGGAAAAAGGTAAATGATTACGGTAGCTATCTGAAAATTCTTTACAGAAACGCATTAACATAGCGGAGGTAATCCATTCCATTCCATGGTGTGATCCGTTGATAAAAATCTGATAGGTACCGTTTCCCATTTTGATTGTAAAAAGCTCTCTGCCTTCTACACTTTTTCCAATAGAATCAATCTTGAGAACCGGGTTTTTCTCAAGAATAGATAAATCACGTTTTAAATTTTCATATCCATATATGTACATGCTTTTTCACCTCACCCCATTGTATGAGACAGAGGGAAAAAGTATTCGTTATTTTCCGTAAATAAAATCATTTTGAGGAGAGTATAAGATTACTTCCTTCAAAAGTCCTGCAATATTTTCTGATGAGGGAATGTGCACCCGGACATATTCAGGGGTGTACCCTTCGTATAATTGAGGAGCGATTTCCTGTTCTACCAAAACAGTAGTTTTTGATTCAACCTTGCTTTCAATAAAACGTTTTGTTAATGTTTCACCAAGACGAATCATTCTAGCTGCACGACGTTCTTTTTCAGCAGGATCAATTTGATTGGGGAATGCTGCGGCTTTCGTTCCTTTTCGAATAGAATAAGGGAAAACGTGAATCTGGCTGAATCCGATTTTTTCCACAAAATGAAGGCTTTCACGAAAATCTGCATCTGTTTCTCCTGCAAAACCAACCATAACATCTGTGGTTACTCCGGCTTCCGGGAAGTAGTCCCGTAAAAGAGAAACTCCTTCTTCGTATTCCTTTGCAGTGTAATGACGGTTCATTCGTTTTAGTGTTGCATCACATCCGCTTTGTAACGAAAGATGAAACTGAGGACAAAATTTATCTAGTTGATGTAAGGAAGAAAGAAATTCTTCTGTAATACAGTTCGGTTCCAACGAACCCAATCGGATTCTTTGAATTCCGTCAATTTCATGTACTTTTTGAACCAAATTAATTAAGTTTGTATTCTGTAAATCCCGTCCATAAGAAGCGGTATGAATTCCCGAAATAACAATTTCCTTAATACCATTTTTCGCTAATATTTTTACCTCTTCCAATATTTCTTTTTCAGGCTTGCTTCTGACATGACCTCTTGCATATGGAATGATACAGTAAGAACAATACCTGTCACATCCATCCTGGACCTTTAAAAAAGCACGAACACGATTGGGTCCGTATTCGGTAATGTTAATCGATTCAAACTCTCTTTTTTGCATAATGTCTTCTACAGCACAGAGTTTTTCCTGTTCTGCTTGCTTAATAAGCAGGGGAAGCTGATTCCGTTTTGAGGTTCCCATAATCAGGTCAACCTCAGGAATTTTTTTGATTTCTTCCGGTGCTGTTTGTGCATAACATCCTGTTACGATTAAAAGAGCATCAGGATTTTTCTTTTTTGCACGTCGAATCATCTGTCTTGATTTTCTGTCGCTTAAGCTGGTTACGGTACAGGTATTAATCAGATAACAGTCTGCTTTTTCCTCGAAAGGAACAATTTCATATCCTTCTTTTTGTAACAGTTCTGCCATTGCTTCACTTTCGTATTGATTTACCTTGCATCCCAAGGTGTGAATTGCTGCTTTTTTCATGGAATCACCTTCTGTCTGTCTGTAAGGAAATTACTTGACAATATTTTTCTTTTATGGTATAATTAGTATTGAAATTAAATGTATTGGAGGAATTATTTATGGCAAGCTTTACTATTTTATTAAGTTCTATCAACGATGTGAAAAATTTTGTCAACATTGTAAACAAGTATAGCTGCGATGTAGATTTGACATCGGGCAGATATGTGGTTGACGCAAAATCTATTATGGGTATTTTCAGTCTGGATTTGACAAAACCGATTAAAATCGATATTCACTCTGATGATAGCCAAGCTTTGGTGGATGAATTACAACCTTTTGTGGTTGCTTAAATTCATGAGTATTTCTATCGGGAACCGAATGGTTTCCGATATTTTTTATTCTGATAAAAGTCGGATTGTTTCACCGTCTGATACAAATGCAACCGTTTCATCCAAATCAGTTCTGTAAAGTTCAGAACACCATACTTCTAAGTTGGAAATTGTCTTGGGAGAAGGATGGTTGTATTTATTGTTAATTCCGCAGGAAATCACCGCAATTTCAGGTTGCACCTTCTGTAAGAAAAAGGGTGTGGAAGAACTGTCACTTCCGTGATGCCCAACTCTGAGAAAATCAGCTTTTAGATCAAAATTGCTTTGTACAAGCTCTTTTTCCTGTCCCTGTTCTGCATCACCCATAAAAAGAAATTTGTTGTCCCCGTGTTGAATTTTCAGGACCATAGTGTTGTTGTTACTATTGTTTTTGTCTATAGAAATCGGTCCCAAAACAGTACAGCTTGCATCTTCAAAGGGAATGGAATCGCCCGTTTGCGGAACAAGTGTCGGAATTTGAAAGTCATGAGCAGAACCAAGCATGTTTTGATAAGCATTTATGTCCGAATGTTCCTCCGTTAGAACAAGACATCCTATGGAAAACTGAGCCATAATATCTGCTATTCCGCCGATATGGTCATCGTGAGGATGGGTTGCTACCAAATAATCAATCTTTTTAATTCCAAGCTTGCTCAGATATTGACAGATTTCGTCAGCATAAACTCGCTCTGCTGCATCAATTAGCATGGTTTGGGTTTCTCCGACCAGTAAAGTACTGTCACCCTGACCAACATCAATGCAATGAATTTCCAGAGTTCCTTCCGCAATATGCTTTTGCTCCATAAATCCGGTGTTTTTTACCAAATTCAAAAGAAGCAAAATCCCCAGAAGAATAAGTTTAATTTGATGTTTTTTAAATATTTTTTTCATTGTAACGATTTCCTTTGATGGATTTAATCCGTTTATCTGTCATGGCAAAGGTAAGGACGTCAACGTAAGCTGCACCGGCTTTTTTCAGTACCTTTGCACATTCATTTACTGTAGAACCTGTTGTATAAATATCATCAATAAGCAAAATTTTCTTTTTAGAAATATCAGCCTTTTCTTTTATGGAAAAGGCATTTTTTAAATTGGTCAACCTCTTTTTATAGGGTAAGGTGCTTTGAGCAGGTGTTTCTTCTGTTTTGGTCAACAAATCTCTATATGGAATTTCCCGAATTGCCTCAATTTGCTTTGCTAGTAACCGGGAAGGATTATATCCTTTTCTTTTGGTTCTTTTCTTT
>JAZQHN010000221.1:0-10446 GCA_045540615.1 Clostridia bacterium | reverse complement strand
ATTTTCTGTCTGTATTAAATCTTGCCAATACAACACCGCTTCTGTCAAGAAGAGTAATTGGACCCTTTGTACTTACCATGCAAAGATTTCCTGAACCGTCAAAAATGCCGTGAGCATAGGAATATTCTCCTTCCGGTGTGCTCCACAAGATCTGACCTGTTTGCAGATCAAAAGCCATTAAGCTGCCTTTGTGGTTGAGGAAAAACAAATTTCCTGATTGACCGCTCCAGTAAATATTTCCTTTTTCGCCTCGTTCCTTCATTTGGGTATCATAGGTCCAAACAACAGAACCATCCCGTCCGATTCCTTCCAAAATGGTTTGTTCCATTTGATTATAATCACCGCCTTGGGTGGTGGTGACAACTACTTCATCTACCGGTTGTGCGGCAAAGGCAGAAAAAGGGATGGAGACTGCCATAGTCAATCCAAGCAATAAGGAGCAAATTCGTTTTTTCATAACAATCCTCCGTTTCTTTTTTTGTTATTTTTATTCCATGGGAGTTCCGTCTGTATGAAACAGGGGAAGAGATTCCAGATAAATCAAGTTGTCGCGTTTTGCAGCATCACCTTCTGCCAAAACTGCCATTCGGCCTACAATGATTCCGCCTGCTTTTTCAATCAATGTTTCAACTGCTGCCAAGGATTCACCAGTGCTAATCACATCATCCACAATCAAAACGCGCTTATTCTTAATGGCATCAATTTCTGTTTTCCCGATGCAAAGGGTCTGACTGTTGGCTGTGGTAATAGAATCTACAGCTGTGGTAATAATGTCTTCCATATAAACCTTAGGTGCCTTTCTTGCCACTATGTAATTATCAGCCTGTTCCTGTCTTGCCATTTCATAAAGCAGAGGGATGCCTTTGGATTCGGCAGTAATCAAAATATCATGCTCGGGAGCAAGCTTTAAAAGCTCCTGGGCACATTTTTTTGTGATTTCCACATCACCGAACATAATAAATGCAGCAATGGACACCGTTTCGCTGACAGGATACAAGGTAAGCTGGCGTTCTAATCCTGCAATTTTCATAGTATATGTTTGTTTCAACTGAATCAGTCCTTTCAAAAAAAATCCTCTCTTTTAATCATATCACAAATTTAAAAAAAGTCAAGGGAAATGGATAAAAATTCGTCCTTTGGCGACAATAAAAACAGAATTTTTCCGAAAGGAGAGGGAAAAATGGGAATCTATTCCGAAATCAAACGTATTTTGTATCATTGTCCCAAAGAAAAACAGGAAGAATTTGTAATTTCCCCGCCTCCCGAAAAGAAAAAGGAGGATTGGGGAGAAGGTAAGGTTTCATCAAGCTACGACCGAAATCTGACCTGGATGAAACAACGGTTTTCGGTGGATAAAAATAATGATATTGTATTACGGGAATTTGCATTAACCAACGGGAAAAGAGCATTTTTAATTCACATTGACGGAATGGTTCGTTCTGTTACTGTAAATGAATTTATTTTAAAACCACTGATGTTAAAAGAGTTTTCTGAAAAAAATTTCGGAGATTGTATTTCAGATACCATTCAAATCAATGCTTTGAAAAGAGGGGAACGCTATGAAGACGGAGTTTCGGGAATTCTTATGGGTGATACTGCAGTTTTTGTGGAGAGTGTTCCCTATGTATTTGTTTGCGAAACAAAGGGCTTTGACAAGCGAAGTGTTGGAAAAGCGGAAAACGAAAGCAGCATCAAAGGAGCTCAGGAAGCTTTTTCGGAAAGTATCAGAACCAATACCACTCTAATACGAAGAATTGTACGAAGTCCTGATTTGGTGACCGAATTTATCCAGATTGGAAATGTGAACCGAAATCCTTGTGGTGTTATGTACCTGAAGGGGTTAACCAATCCTGATTTGGTGGAGGAAGTCAAGAATCGAATCCGGCAGCTTGAAAGCGATTTTTTGTATGGTTCGGGTATGGTGGAGCAAATGATTGAAGACGGAAGCTTTCGGATTTTCCCCAATCTTCTTTCTACCGAACGGCCTGATGCGGTAGCCCATCATTTGTGTCAGGGAAGGGTGGCGGTGATTGCAGAAGGAACTCCTCAGGTTTTGGTGCTTCCCGTAGGGATTTCCAACTTGATTAAATCTCCTGAGGATTCTCAGCTTCGGTGGCAATATGCAACCCTGACCCGTTTCACCCGTGCCTTTGCCATTTTATTGTCTGCGTTGTTACCTGCTTTTTTTGTGGCAATCGTAAATTTTCACAGAGGAATGATTCCTACAGAACTGTTAATCGCCATCGCCAAAACCCAAGAAAATGTTCCCCTTCCTGCTATGATTGAAATGTTGCTTTTGGAGTTTGCCTTTGAGCTCATTCGGGAAGCAGGAATCCGTGTCCCCGGAGTGATTGGCGGAACCATAGGGATTGTGGGAGGCTTAATTTTAGGTCAAGCGGCGGTTTCGGCAAATTTAATCAGCCCTCTGACTATTATTGTGATTGCTGTAACGGGAATTTCCAGTTTTGCCATTACCGATTTCTCTTTTGCATACGGAATTCGAATTGTTCGTATTTTGCTTATTTTACTGTCGGGAGCTTTTGGATTTTTCGGATTGGGAGTGGGAATTGCTGCTGTTACTCTTTTGACCTGTGTACAACAGAATTTTGGCGTGGGAGAGTTGGAAACGGGCAAGCAATCCTTCTTTTTCTTTTCTCCCCCGGTTTGGAAAAAGGAATTGCGTCCCGAAAACTTGCAGCCAGGATGGGTGACCAATCAACCCCCTGTTTCCAGACGTTGGTTACTGAAAAGGAGGAAACAAAATGAACAATAAGGGAATTTCATCTCCAAAGGAATGGAAAAGCCTTCTTTGTATGGCTATTTTACCCAAGCTGTTTTTTTCCTTTTTACCTGATAGTGTGGGGGCGGCAGGAACAGCTGTCTGGTACACTAATTTATGTTCCGCTCTTGCTTGTGTTGGATTTTTCTTTTTTATAATTTTTTTTATGAAACAATATCCGAATCAGACATTGCCCGAGATTTTTCAATCGGTGTTGGGAACTTTTTTGGGAAAAGCAATGGGAACCCTTTTTTATCTCTATTTTGTTGCTTACACAGCAGATTTGCTGGGCGAAGGGGTACAATTGATTAAAATTTATAATTTTCCCGGTACTCCTTTTTGGGTGTTTACCGCAGGTTTTTTATTTATTGTATTCTTTCTCTTTCCTTATGAAACAAGCGGAATTGCCAAAGGGTCAGCCTTTCTTTTTTACCCTGTTTTGTTTGCAATTTTGTTAGCATTGGCGGTGGGAAGTAAGCAGTACCAATTGGACTATCTGTTTCCCGTTGGAGGATATGGCATAAAACGTTCTTTGCTTTGTGCGGGAGGAGGCCTCTCTGTTTATACCGATTTGATTTTGTTGCTGTGTGTTGTGAAACCAAAGGACAAAAAGGAAACTCGCTCTCTGTTTTACGGACTATTAATTTGCATTGGTGCGGTTGTAGTAAGCTCTCTTTGTTATCTACTCACCTTTGGGTATCGCTCTTCTCAAGGAAAAACGGTTGGATTGGTGGAAATTGTACAGAATGTTTATTTTAATTCCTTGTTTCAAAGAATGGAGGCGATTTTTTTTCTGTTTATGGTCATTGCTATGGCAGTGGGTGTTTGCATTTGGTGTTTCTTGTCCTTAAAGCTTTACAGTACAGTATACGGAATTTCAGAAAAGAAAGAACTGCTTTTTCCACATTTGCTGATGATTTTTGCACTTGCTAATGTGAGTCAGGTACAAACCAAACAATTTAGTCTGATGGCAGGATACCTTTTCCGTTACGGAGGAGGAGTTTTGTTTGCTTTTTGTATTCTTGTATGGGGAATTGCACAAATCAGAAGGAGGAGACACCATGGTTAAGCGGATTGCATGTTTGTTATTGTTACTCCCTGTAGTGTTTACAGGATGTTATGACAGCGTAGAGGTTTCGGATGAACTGTATGCCATTATGCTAGGGTTGGATCAAAGTGAACAAGGTTTAAAATTAAGCTTGATTCTTCCTGTTTATGGGGGAGAACAGGGGGAAGGTCAGACAAGTGCAGGAAACGGTAAGGTAATCTCGGTAGAGGCGGATAATTTTTATGAGGCAATGAATCAGATGCATCTGAAAATGGCAAGAGGAATTTCCTTGCTTCATGTAAAAAGTGTTGTTGTTTCGGAGGAGCTGGCAAGAAAGGGGGTTTCAGAGCATCTGTCAGCTGTCAGACATCATATGGAAACACGCAATGTGATGGGAATTTTAATTACGGAAAATTCTGCAGAGGATTATCTCTCCTTTATGAATGAAAGTGCCACCGGGTCTTTATCAAAGGAACTGGAACAATTGTTGTTCCGTCCTCGAAAAAATCTGTATTTTCCCATTCGGACCTTAGAAGATTTTTGTCGTGAAATGGAGTCGGACTATGGTCAGAGCTATGGTGTTTACTGTAAATCTAAGGAGGAAGAGGGAGAGTTGTACGGAACGGCTTTATTTCACGGAGACAAACTGGTGGAGCTTCTTGATAAATATCAATCTGCCTGTACGATGATGGTACGGGGAGAATTTGAAGGGGGAACTATGACAGTAGGAAATATGGTAGTGGATTTGAATCCAAGACCTAAGGTTACCATAAAGACAAAGATGAAAAATAAAGTTCCTTATATTAGGGTTAAGATAAATCTGGAGGGAGGCTTGATAGAAGGAGAACTTCCCGGACACCCTACGGCAAAAGATAAGAAAATTGCAAAAAATATACAGGGGTATTTCCAAGAAACGGTGGAAAAAACTCAACAATGCGGAAGTGATGTTTGGGGATTCGGAATGAAAACTGCAAAGCATTGTTTCACCATCCCGCAATGGGAGGAGTATGATTGGAATACTCTATTTTCAAAGGCGAAGATTGAAGTAGATGTTACGTTTAAAACGGTAAAGACAGAGGTGAATCAACGATGAAACTATTTTTGGCAGTTTCTTTTGTTTTGTGCAGTATTCGGCTGGTCAGTTACGGGTTGACTCAGGTAAGGAACAATCAAAAAAAAGGTGCGTTCGGCACCTTTTTGCATCTTGCTATTTTTTTCGGCGTGATACTTCTTGTGTTCTGTATCGGGCATTCATAACCAGACCAATTCCGATGAACACGGTAATGAGAGCTGTTCCTCCGTAACTGAAAAAGGGAAGAGGAATTCCTGTTACAGGCATGAGTCCCATGCACATTCCTATATTTTCATAAGCATGAAACAGCAGCATGGCACCAATTCCCGTACAAACGATAGTGCCGAAGGAGGTTTTGGAAACTTTTGCTGTTAGAAAAACGCGAAGAATGATACTCAATAATAAAATCATAATGAGCATGCATCCCCAAAACCCCAATTCTTCTCCCAATACTGCAAATAAAAAGTCGGTATGCTTGGCAGGAAGCGCATCACTTTGAGTCAGTACGCCTTTTAGGTATCCGTGTCCGTAAAAGCCACCGCTTGAAATGGCGGTTTTTGATTGAATCACCTGATAACCGTAGCCCATAGGATCCCGTTCAGGATTGAAAAAGGTCAGAATCCGTTCTTTTTGATAAGGTTGTAGATTTATCCAGAGAAAGGGAAGAGCACCCAAAGAAACAAGACCTCCTGCAATCAGCCAGGTGAAATGAAGTCCTGCGGCATACATCATGGTGATGGTAATAAAAGAAAAAACCAAAGCAGTTCCAGCGTCAGGCTGGGCTAAAATCAGACCAATGATCACCCCTGCATGAAGGAGGAGAACCAAAATGACCGAGAAACGATTGATATTTTCCTTTACTGTATCCACATGGGCGGCAAAAGAAATGATAAAACCCATTTTCACAAGCTCTCCCGGCTGAAACCGCACAGGCCCCAATACCAACCAGCTTTGACCGCCTGTTTCTTCCCGGCCGATTCCTATGTACAGAGTTAAAATCAATAGGGCAAGATTAATCATGAAAAATACCCACCAGAATTTATGGTAGAATTCATTGGGAATACAAAGAACAACATACATGCAAACAGCACCGATGCCCATTGCAATGGCTTGACGAATGGCACAGGAAAATCCTGCCGCACTGAAAATCATGGCAATTCCCAAAATGGTGACTGCCATGCAAAGAATGAACAATAAGTAATCGAAGGGAGTTGTGTCTTTTTCTTTTGTCTTCATAATATACCCTCTTTTGTAAAAAAACGATTCTAATACTGTTATCATATCATAAAATTTAAAAAAATTCAACATTCAATCTTTCTTTTTTCGAAAAAATCTGTTATAATAGAAAAAAAGACTTAATTTGGAGAACCATTATGAATCAAAAAACACTTTCAGTTTTGGAGTTTGATAAAATAACAAAACGTCTTTCCGGCTTTGCAGTCAGCGAAGAAGCGGGAAAAAAAGCAATGGAATTACGCCCCCAAACCGATTTGCAAACGATTGCCGCTATGCAACGGGAAACCACTGATGCAGTGGGTCGGTGTTTGAAATGCACCAATCCAAGCTTTGATAAGCTATCTGATGTAAGCGGGGCTCTTCATCGTGCGGAAATCGGGTCTGTTCTCAGAATTCCCGATTTGCTCAGCATCGGAAGAATCCTCCAATCGGCACGGGTTGTTTCTTCTACTCAGGGAGAGCAATCTGACTCTTTGAATGGTTATTTTTTGGGTTTGACAGGAGACAAGCAATTTGAAGATCGGATTTTTGGAAGCTTTTTGGGAGAGGATGAGGTAGCGGATACCGCAAGCTCTGCTTTGGGCGGGATACGCCGTCAGATGAAGCTTTCTTCGGAACGGGTCAAGGGAATGCTCAATGAAATGATTCGTTCTCCTAAATATCAAAAGATGCTTCAAGACCCAATTGTTACCATGCGGGCGGGGCGTCATGTAATTCCCGTTCGTTCTGAGTATCGGGGAGAGGTTCCCGGGATGATTCACGATACTTCCGCCTCCGGTGCAACTCTTTTTATTGAGCCAATGTCAGTGGTGAATGAAAATAATAAAATCCGGGAGTTCGAGCTGAAGGAAAAGGAGGAAATTGAACGGATTTTAGCGGAGTTTACTGCAGAGGTTGCTTTGCGGACTGAGTTGATTCGTCAAAATTATACCTTGTTGATTCAGTTGGATTTTATTTTTGCAAAGGCAAGAATGAGCCTTGCCATAGACGGTGTTTCACCCGAACTGAGTTTATCGGGAGAAACCGAACTTAAAAAGGCAAGACATCCTCTTTTAGACCCGAAAAAAGTTGTGCCTGTGGATATTTCTCTGGGGGAAGGGGTGCTGATTATTACAGGACCCAACACGGGCGGAAAAACGGTAGTATTAAAAACCATCGGATTGTTAACCGCCATGGCTCAGGCGGGACTTCATATTCCTGCAGCAGAGCAGAGCAGGGTACGGATTTGTAAGAAAATTTTTGCGGATATCGGTGATGAACAGAGCATTGAGCAAAGTCTCAGTACCTTTTCGGCACACATGACAAATATTGTTCGGATTACCGAGGCGGCAGACGGAGACTCGTTGGTGCTGTTTGACGAATTGGGTGCAGGAACAGACCCCACAGAAGGAGCCGCATTGGCAATTTCTATTATTGAAACGGTACGTGCTTTCGGTGCGAGAGTTGCGGCAACCACTCACTATAGCGAATTAAAGGTGTATGCCATGACCGAAGAGGGAGTACAAAATGCCTCCTGCGAATTTGATGTGGAAACCCTGCAGCCTACCTATCGGTTGATTATGGGAGTGGCGGGGAAAAGTAATGCCTTTGCCATTTCTGAAAAACTGGGTCTAAGTAAAAAAATTGTAGAATCTGCTAAAAAGAGACTCAGCGAAGAAACGGTAAAGTTTGAAGATGTGTTGACTCAGGTAGAAGAAAGTCGAAAATTAGCAGAAAAGGAAGCGGCAGAGGCAGCAAAGTTACGGCATGAAATCAGTTTGATTCGAAATACTGTTTCCAAAGAACAGGAAACTGCCGCCGAGAAAGCAGATAAGGTACTGCAAAAAGCAAAACAACAGGCGAAAGAAATTGTGTTGGAGGCAAAGCGGGAAAGTGATGCCTTGCTGGAGGAAGTGAAGGAGCTTCACAGCCAGATTGGGAAAGCAGGACTTCAGAAAAAAATGGTTGAAGTAAAAACCAAACTGAATGAATCGGTAAAGAAAACTCAGACGTTTTCTGCTCCTGTGAAAAAAGCAAAGGGAGTAAAAGCATCAGATTTGAAAATCGGTACATCGGTGGAGGTTGCCGAGCTTGGACAAACGGGTACCGTTCTTTCTTTGCCTACCGCTGATGGTCGGGTGCAGATTCAGGTTGGATTGATGAAGATGCATGTGGAGCTTTCGGGACTTAGCCTGAAGGAAGAGAAAAATACTGTAACGCAGGACGGAATCAGCAGAACAACAGGCGGGGTCAAACGGGCAACGGTTTCGGCAAAAACAGAAATCGATGTAAGAGGAATGCTTGTGGAGGATGCGTTGCTGGAGGTAGAACGGTTTTTGGATAATGCGGTTCTTGCCTCGTTAACTCAGGTAACCATTATTCATGGAAAAGGAACAGGGGCATTGCGTGCAGGAATTGCGAAAGCCTTAAAAACGGACAAACGGGTTGCTTCTTTCCGACTGGGTCGGTACGGAGAAGGAGAATCGGGTGTTACTATTTGCGAATTGCGATAAAGGAGAGTAAAATCATGGAACAAAAGCAAATTGACAGAATCAATGAATTGGCGAAAAAATCAAGAAACGAAGGACTGACAGAAGAGGAAAAAGCAGAGCAGAAGGTGTTGCGTGAGCAGTATGTGGCAGATGTGAGAAGAAATCTTCGGGCATCTTTGGATACTATTTCCACACCTCCTGCCAATGAAAAACAATAGAAAAGAGGAAATGTTATGGCGGTTACATTAAATCCTGACAAGGAAATTGTCAAGACGGTCAAGGAAGGCTTGAAGCAGACGGGAGGCTATTGTCCCTGCCGTATGGAACGGACAGAAGAAAACAAATGCATTTGCCGGGAATTTAAAGAGCAAATTGCAGACCCCGATTTTGAAGGGTACTGTCATTGTATGTTATATTATAAATCCAGATAGGAGGAAAAACTATGAGCGAAGTTATGATTACAACAGAAAATTTTGAACAAGAGGTGTTACAGTCGGAATTGCCTGTTTTGGTAGATTTCTGGGCAACCTGGTGCGGTCCTTGTAAAATGCTGGCACCGGTTGTGGAACAGATTGCCAATGAATACCAAGGTATCATCAAGGTAGGAAAGGTGAATGTAGATGAGGAACAGGCTTTGGCAATGCAATTCGGAATTATGAGTATTCCGACGGTTATTCTCTTTCAAAACGGTCAGGCTGTCAAGGCGTTGGCGGGATTTCGTACCAAAGACCAGCTTCTTTCTGAGCTTGGGATTGGTTGATTGGTGTTTCAAAAAAACGGTGTTGCTTATGCGATGCCGTTTTCTTTTTCCGTGAAATTTTATTTTTCAGTTGAATTGTAATAAAATTTGTGCTATACTATAAGGAAAGGAGAGAGAATATGATGAAAGAGTGGCATTATCGAAAGTATGACAGAAAACGGGCACAGCAGTTTGCAGAGGAAGAACAGATGAATCCTGTTTTTGCAACACTTCTGACTCAACGGGGAATGGATACTCATGATGCAGTGAAAGAGTTTGTTCGTCCTAATATGACCCATTTACACGACCCTTTTTTATTACCTGACATGAAACAGGCTGTGGACAGAATCATCCTTGCCCGGGATCGGGGAGAAAAGGTGACGGTGTATGGTGATTATGATGCTGACGGTATCACGTCTGCCACTCTGGTTTACACATGTCTTACCTCTATGGGAATTAAAGCAGATTGTTATATTCCAGACAGAATGGAGGAAGGCTACGGATTGAATCTCTCTGCATTAGAGAAAATAAAAGAGAAGGGCACAACCTTAATAGTAACGGTAGATTTGGGTGTTACTGCATTGGATGAGGTTCTTTTGGAGGGGCTTGATTTTGTTATTACCGACCATCACCAACCCTTAGAAGAGTTGCCTTCTGCTTGTGCGGTAGTGGATCCCAAGCGAGAGGATTGTATGTCTCCTTTTTGCGAGCTTGCAGGAGTTGGCGTGGCATTTAAGTTGGTTTGGGCACTTCAATATCACAGACCATTAGAAGAAATTTTAAAAGAGTATATTGATTTGGTCTGTCTTGGTACCATTGCCGATATCGTTCCCCTGAAGGGAGAAAACAGATTTTTTGCAAAATGTGGATTGAAACATTTAGAAAATACATCCCGTCCGGGACTAAGAGCTTTGATTGAGCAAAGCGGATATAAAACGATAGATTCCACAGCAGTAGGGTTTGGACTTGCTCCCCGGATAAATGCGGCGGGAAGAATGGGAAATGCCCGCCTTGCATTGGAGCTTTTGCTGACACAGGATGAACAGAGAGGAGAAGAATTGGCAGCCGAGCTTTGTCGCCTGAACATTCTTCGTCAACAGA
>JAZQHN010000220.1:0-9224 GCA_045540615.1 Clostridia bacterium | reverse complement strand
GTGGATAAAATCAAGGCTGTTCCCTGGCTCAGTGGATACAATTGAACCGGATCCAGATATTTTGCCGCCATCGTTTTAAAAAAGGAGTTGGAAAAGAGGCAAATTGCCATCACCAATAAATAGCCGATTATTTCTTTCCCCTTTACCGTAGGCGGTTCTGTCTTTTTTCCTTTTTGCAACAAGAAAAATAAAACAATTCCCGTGAATAAATAGGTATAGAAATTAAATACCGAAACAGAAGCTGTACCATATTCTGCAAACAGCTTTTGAGAAAGATCGGTTACGCCACTTGACATACCGCAGGCAATCAAAGTAAAAACAGCTTTTGGCGTCATCCTTCCCTTTACCGATACATTATACGAACACATAATGTAAGAAGCAACTGCCAATAGTAAAATTCCACCCCATTGATTGATCGTTACCTGATTTCCAAACAGAATCATGCCAAACAAAACAGGAATCAAAATACTAAGCATCAATAATACTTCTATCATCATATACGTTCCCTGCCTTACAGAAAGCAACCAAGTAACCAAAAACACAGCGGTAGACAAACCGGATAATACAGAAGTCAATAAGGTAATTGCGTCAGGAATCAAATAAGAAATGCCTTCTCCGCACAAAATCAGCAAAAATCCAATAATAATACAAAACACCATTCTGATACTGTTGGCAACCAAAGCATCAGTATACCGAGCGGTATATCCGCTGATTCTTTTTCCGCAATATCCTTTGGCTGTTCCTGATAATACAGAAATCAACAATAAAAAGTAACCCAATTTCCATCCTCTTTTCTAATTCTAAGTAACAACAAAATCATATCATAATAAAACAAAAAAGTCAACGGCATTTTCTTTTTACATTGATTCCTTTTCAATTGCTTTTCTGATACTCCAGTCGTTTTGTTCCAGCAATTCTTTTGCCCTTCCTTCATCGCAACCACAGATTTCAGTAACAATCCGAATCATCCGTTGAGTGAGTTTTATATTGGAAGGTTTCAGGTTGATCATCATATTTTCATATACATATCCCATTTTAGTCATGGCACAAGTGGTTAAAATATTCAGAACCATTTTATGTGCAGTACCCGCCTTCAGTCTTGTCGATCCCGTAATCACTTCTGCGCCGGTATCGGTTATAATAGAATAATCGCTGACCGCTTCAATTCGACTTCCCCGATTGCTGCTTAAAGATACGGTAACAGCCCCTAAAAATCGTGCCTTTTTCAACGCGCCGACTACATAAGAGGCTCCACCCGCAACGGAAATTCCTACCAGAACATCCCCTTGCTTTACACCGGCATCCTCAACATCTGTCATTCCTTTTTCTTCATTATCCTCAGCCCCTTCTGCAGCTCTTCTCATACAGCCGTCTCCTCCGGCAATAATGCCGTTGACCATGTCAGGAGACACGCCAAAGGTAGGAGGGCACTCTGCTGCATCCAAGACTCCCAATCTTCCCGAAGTTCCTGCACCGATAAAAAAGAGATGTCCTCCTTTTTCAAAAGAAGCAACAATTGCTTCCACCACCTTTGCAATACTGCTTGAGGCATCCTCCACAGCTTTAACTGCATTGTAATTTTCTTCACACATGACCGAAACCATTTCTTTCACACTCATTTGGTCAATATGAGTGGTTTTTTCATTTCTCATTTCCGTTTTCAGCATTGACTTCCTCCGAATATTTGTTATAATTTTTTTTAAATGTACTTAAAAAAGTTTCCTTTCCTGCCTCAAGCATCTTTACACAGGCAAATGCTGCACCACACACTTGAGGTTCGGTAGCAAATAACACTTCAAATTCTCCTCCCAATTGTTCCAATAAATTTTCCTGGAATTCTGGATTTCCACATGCAATTCCGCCTGACACAATCACCTTTTTCTCACAATGGTAGCGTTGTTCTGCCTGAGTAATCAAATAGGCAAGCCTCTTTGTGTTTTCACTGATAATCCTTTTGGCAGTTTCATCACCTTGTCGGCATGCCTCAAATGCAACCGGAGCAAAAGAGGCAATGAAATCCACCCCTAAAGAATAAATCAAATCAATTTTATCCCAAGCATTGCCTCCCAGTTTTTGCTCTGCCAAATCAGTCAGAATGGTTCGTTTTCTCATTCCGTCATTCCACTCCAAAGCAGCACGCAATACATCCCGTCCTATATCATATCCGCTTCCGGCTTGGTCCAGCAAATATCCCCAACCACCTACGCGATAAAACTCATCATTGCATTTTGCATATACAATAGAACCGGTTCCACAAATAGCTGCAATGCAAGATTGTTGTTCTCCCATGCTGTAAATCACATTTAGAATATCTGTCTGCACATCAATTTTTATAGTTCTGTAACGGTTTTTCAAAAATTTAAGTATCTTTTTTCGGTTATCACCGGAAGATACACCTGCCGCACCTACATACAGTCCAATTATATTTGTATTGTGCTCCATCATGCTGTCAATTCCCTTAGATAAAATCTCAAAGGTTTTCTCCATTCCATATGAGTTAGGATTACACCCCGGCAACACAAGACGACTTAACAGTTCTCCTTGTTCGGTAAATAAAACAAATTCCGTCTTGGTTCCTCCTCCGTCTACGGCAATCATTGTTTTTTTATCGTACTTAGAAAAGCAACCTATCAATCGATCAACAGAGATCCCAAAAACATCTGCCAGAGCACATAATTTTTCCACATCAGGAATAGAAACCCCACACTCCCACTTAGAAATATTCTGAGGGGTCATATAAAGTCTTTGTGCCAGTTCGTCCTGGGTCAAGCCCTTCCTTTTTCTATATTTTTTGATATTGTGTGCCAATATTTTTTCATCAAGCATCCACTCACACCCTTTACAAAGATTTTCTTATTAACAATTTGGATGCATATCCCTTATGAGGAATTGTTAAAGTTCCATTGGAAGAAGTGAATTGTTCTCCCGTAAACAGATTTTCGTATACTCCATCTTCTTTTACAGAAAGTATTGTCTCCTCAAATGCATAAACACCCAACAATAAATTATTCACATACACAGGATGGGTTTTTGAATAAAGATGAATACCTGCAATGTTACAAATTTCCCGTAACAATTCTGAATCCAAATTCCCAATTCCGCTGTAAACAGAAATAAATTTACCTGTATTTTTATAGGCAACCGCTACTTTACCGTTGTCATATTGAGAAAAAGGAACTGCTTCTTTGTCTGTGACACAAAAATCCGGAGTGGGTAAAATCTGACCATGTTCGGCTGACTCCGGTCTATCTTCCATTTCCGACAGTTTCATTTCCGTCAATTGCTTCATACGATCAAGTCCGCCATCACAATACCCGGGAGCATACAGAAAGAGAATGGTTTTCCCTGATTCCTTCAGCTGTTCAATCACTTGATATTCTTCCGATTCTATGTGGAATCCATCCAGAAGCACCACCAATTTATATTGAGAAAAATCAATCTTTCCCATATCTCCTGCCACATAAGCATCAAACGGGGCACCCAATCTCATAAACCCTTCTCTTTGACTAGCGGCAAGATTACAATGAATGTTATTTCGCTTATTCACATGATACATTGATTTGGGAAATCCGATAATCGCCACCTCTGCAATCGAATAACGCTCCATTCCGGAAAGGCGGTTGGCAATTTCCACCATTTTGGAAACCCCGTTCATCATCCCTTCGCTTGCATACCATCCTTCGAACATATCAAACCACCAAAGAGCAGTTCCGTTAGCGGCACAAAGCATAAAATCACGACGCATTAAATCTACTGCTTCACGATCTGTTTTACAGTAATACCCTGCTCCCGCCAAAGCAAAATCCTGAGACAGATAGGTTCTTTGATCATACTCAAAAAAGTACAGTTTATTATGCAAATCCAATGTTTGACAAAGCGTCATGAAGGCACTGGTAGAATCCGGTCCACGGAAGGAATATGAGGCAGGAGAAGAAATCATGTTGATATCCTCACTGGCATATACCTTTTCAAAGGCAAGATGACCTGCATCATTAATATAATTCATAGTCGGATTCCCAAATTCAAAATAATAACCGAAATAAAGGCCTAACAGTTTCTTATGACAAATTACCTTTTGTGCTTCCTTTGCAAAATACAAAATTGTATCGGCTACAAGCTCTGCATGGGCTTTTTGGTAGCAAATTACATTTTCATCCTCATAAAAAGAAATATCGGCAGAAAGCTCCAGTTCTTCTTTTGAAGGAATTTGCGCTTGAGGATTTTTGGTATAGTCCCGATAATAGGCTTCTTTGATAGGGTGGGATTCCTGAAAATCAATGTGACTGAACCACTCCGTTCCTTTTCCGCACAGCATAAAATATCCGTAAACCGATTCCCCGTATTTTTCTTCTACATGCTCCATCAACGCCTTCATGTAATCGGTTGTCGCTTCTCTCCACTCCCGATCCCAAATCACCTGGGACAGATAATCAAAGGTTTTCGGGAAATTCTCGTGAGTTTGATGCCACCAATCCCTCGTATCCAGATGAATCATAATAGCATAATAACACCCGGGAGAGTATTTTTGAAAAAACTCAATCTGACGATCCACTGCATCAAAATTGTAATTTCCCTTCCCGAACCAACATTCTCCAAATTCAGAATAAGGAACATCATAACCTCACAACAATCCGCTGACTACAATACTGAAAAGCTTCACTCCCGCCTTCGCAAAATCAGAAATATTCCGTTGCGAGGGACGAAATGATTTAAAGGAAACCGGGTCATAAAGAGTTCCGTCAATATCAACCTTCAAAATTCCTTTCTCTCTTTTTACCGATACTTCCATAAGTAATACCTCCTCTGTTTTTCTTACTCAATGTCTTTATTATATCAAACAACAGTTGTTTTTTCAATCAATAATTACGTGTTCTTTCAGAAATTCAACTGATAGTTGTATCGACAGGATAAAAAAAGAAGGAAGAACACAAATTCTTCCTTCATCATACTCGATTTATTTTTCAAAACGTTTCTTTGCAAAATTCCATGCATCTGCACACATTTCATCAATTCCAAACTTTGCTTCCCAACCAAGCTCCGCTTTTGCCTTAGAGGGGTCAGCATAACACTCTGCAATATCCCCGGGACGGCGGTCAACAATTTTATAATTCACCTTTTTGCCACTTGCTTTTTCGAAGGCTTTCACTGTTTCCAAAACAGAATACCCGTTTCCTGTACCCAAATTATAAATATCAACGCCTTTTCTGTCTGTAATTCGTTCTACTGCTTTCACATGACCCAAAGCCAGATCCACTACATGAATATAATCACGAACACCAGTTCCGTCAGGGGTATCATAATCATTTCCAAATACACTTAAGCATTCCAGTTCTCCTGTTGCAACCTTAGCAACATAAGGAAGAAGATTGTTGGGAATTCCGTTGGGATCTTCTCCAATCAAACCGCTTTTGTGGGCACCGATGGGATTGAAATAACGAAGCAATACAATGCCCCATTCGGCATCAGATACAAACACATCCTGCAAAATCTGTTCTATCATCAGCTTGGTGCTGCCATAAGGATTGGTGGTATGTAACGGAAAATCCTCACGGATAGGCACAGATGCGGGGTCACCATACACAGTAGCCGAAGAACTAAATACCATCTTCTTCACACCATATTCACTCATTACCTGGCAAAGAGTCAACGTACTTCCAATATTATTTTCATAATAACGAATGGGCATAGAGACAGATTCTCCTACTGCCTTCAGACCTGCAAAATGGATCACCACATCAATCTTTTGCTCTTTAAAAATCTGTTCCACTGCTTCACGATTTACCAAATCCGCTTCATAAAAAGGAAACTCCTTACCGCTGATGGTTTTGATATCCTCAATTGCCTGAGGCTTGGAATTAACAAAGTTATCTACCACCACAATATCATACCCGGCTTTTAACAGCTCCACGCAAGTATGACTGCCGATATAACCGGCTCCTCCTGTTACCAAAATACTCATATTACTCTTCCTTTCTGTTTTTATTTTCTATATTTTTCTGCAAATTCAATGATAGGGGTACAATCCTCCAAGCCGTGAGGATGATGCCCGCAATTTTCTTTCATAACAGTTACAATCGTTCCACCGTTTTTTCTGTAATATTCTTCTAACAGCGCTCCGTTTTCTTCATAGGGAACAATCGTATCCGAATCTCCGTAAATCAACAAAACGGGAATCCCGTGCTTTAAAATCAGATGCATCCGATCCAAGGGATGATTCCGATACGAAATGAGTTCTGCCAGTGTCATACCCGTTGCACCGACAAATTCCGACATCATACCGTCATCCGCTTTTCCTAAGCCTGCAGGACAGGAAAGAAGGTTGATAACAGGAGCATCCAAATAAAGTGCTGACACACACTCCGGATATTTCGCTCCAAATTTTAC
Organism: Clostridia bacterium; assembly: GCA_045540615.1. Lineage (GTDB taxonomy): Bacteria > Bacillota > Clostridia > HGM11514 > HGM11514 > SIG438. The sequence goes on along the minus strand of JAZQHN010000220.1, from coordinate 2,840 downwards.
TCCAATCATACCGCCGCAACTCATTCCAACAGGCACACATTTTTCATACAATCCGTATTCACGAATTAAAAAATCCGCAAATCTCTTTTTTCGATCCAAATCCTCTTCCAGACACCAACGGGTTGCATTTTCAATATATGCCAAATGCCATCCGCGTTTCACCATTTCTATTTCAAAATTGGGAAACGCATCAAAATATTCCGTTTTTAACAACCAATGCTTCTCTTGATTGGGAGTATGAGGGAAAATTAATATCGCTTTCTTGCCCTCAAATTCAAAATCCAACCGTTTGAAACCGTTCCATATGCTTTCTGCCATTGTACTCATCCTTTCCGATCATACGTCCTCTTCCAAACGAAGGGTTTCTCCGGAGTTAATTTGGTATAGCTTACTGTCAATATCAATCCAGATTGTCAGTAAAGTAGGATTATAAATTATTCTGTTATCCGCACTATATCGCAAACTTCTGTAAGCTTGTACATAATCATAAATTTCAATATTGGTAGCATACCATATTTCTTCATTATTCGCCAGCTTACTGCAAATTTCCTCTATTAATTCCCAATTATTATCATTATCAAATTCATAACTATGACCCCAGATATAAAGAAGCCTTGGAACCCTTCTTGCATGATACGCCTTAGAAGAAAGATCAACTTGAAGAAATTCATCAATATATTGAAGCAAATCAGGATTTGTGTGATGAGCAGTGGGCATCCAAGCATGAAAATCTGAAGGCAGTAAGAAGGAATTATTATCTCCTCCCAGGGTTCTTGCATATGCTATGTCAAGCTCGGTCAGATATTGCTTTACAGACCCGTAATCCCCAAAATTACCAAACAAACCAATCCCTGTATCAGGATATGCCATTCCTCGGATAATAGAATCGCATCTTTGCTCCAGATCCAGTCTGCAATCCAGCACGTCACGGATTCCTTCAATAGGACGTAAATTCCCGTTGGCTCTGTGATATGCCCCGTGCACCGCAATTTCATGACCCTTGGAAAGAAAAAGTTCCTTGATTTCTTCCTTGGTAAAATGAAATGCTCTGCTCTTTTCGCTATTGAAATTAAAGGTTCCCTTCATTCCGTATCGGTCAAAGATTTCTGCAAGGCGTTTATCCTGTGGAACTCCGTCATCATAGCTAAAAGTAACCGCTTTTCCTTTTCCGCCGAGGTACCTCATCATTATTGTTCTCATTTTGTATCACCTCAAATTTTTATTATAGATGTCAATGCATCATTCATCTGTTTTTCTATGTTTTTTAATATATTTTATGACTTTGAGCCAATCCTCACGGCTGAAATAGTGAAGTCCTTCTCTTAAGTGGTAGCCTACCGTTCCGTCATGAAATTCATCTCCCGCCTGAGGCAATCTGTCCTCACTAACAAAGCCTTTTTTTCCGTATTTTTCATATTCCTTACTGATTGCAACACAGGTCAGCATTTCGCTGTCAGGGTCTGCCCAAGTATCCTCCAAGGCACTTGCAATATAAACATGTCTGGGGGCAATACAAGCCGCTAAATAATGCTGGTCAAAGGGCATGGTTTCTTCGCATTCTTTATAATTTAAAAACCGTTGGCAGAACCAAAAAGGAAACACATTACAAATCTGCTTTACCGACTCTCCAATCTTCCCTCTTGAAATTGCCGCTCCGCAACAGCCTGAATCGTTGGAGTAGGCAAATTGAAACCGTTCATCCGTTGCTGCCGCCAAAAGTGCTGTTTTTCCAAGTCTTGAGTGACCGCATACCGTGCTGCAATTCAAATCGAGATTGTCTAACGTTTGGGCATAATCCATTACTCGGTGTGCTGCCCATGCCCACAAAGCAATTTTACCTCCGTCTTTTTCCTTTCTGATTCCCTTTTCGTAAAGAACCCCTGCTAAACCGTCGGTAAAATCGTCACTATCCGAAGTGACATCCTGATAACAAAAAGAAATCACACCAAAGCCGCAGTCGATGATTTCTTCCACAGGAATATAACGGTCAGGCACATTATCCCGAAAATTGATGCACACAAAGAAAGGATGCTTTCCCGGCTTTTTCGGAATGCTTACATAACAAGGGAAGGAAAACTCCTTCTCTTCCCATTGAGAAATAATTGTTGTTTTTTTAGAAATCGTCTTTCCGGCACAAAAATTTGGAATAAAGGGTTCTGTTTCTTCAAACCGGATGTTATCGGGTACAGGTGGTAAAAAACCATACTCTTCCTCCAACAAAACCTTCAGCATTTCTTCTTTTCTCAACAAAGGCGGAAGATTTCTTTCTTTCAACATCGTTTCAAGCATTTTTCGGTTTCCCCTTTCTTTTGATATCAAAATTGCTAACTTCAAGTCATGTTAAACCTGTGCAAAAAATCAACCTATCATTCTACATCATCTTGCAGATGTATTTTCGGCAAACTCCATCTGTATTTTGTCGCCAACATTCGTATTGTAAATATCAATAACATTGATACAATAGAGGATAATTGAATGCTTTGAATATATTTTCTTAGAACAAAATATGTAGCAGCACCTAATATTGCCGCTATTGCATAAATATGTTTTTTAAAGACATATGGCGTTGTGTCAATCAATATATCCCTGAAAATACCACCGCCAACACCGGTGATCATCCCCATGAAAATAATGATAAATCCATTATCTAAAAATCCTTTTGAACAAGCAGTTTCTGAACCAATTACCACAAAAGCAGCTAACCCTATCGCATCAAAAATATTGTTTATACGCTCAATTTTTATTTTAAAGGAATTAAAACTTTTCTTACATATATACGAAATTACAAAAACCAAAACAGCAACACCTAAAGCAAGTAAAAACATAGGAAAATTGCTAAA
>JAZQHN010000219.1:0-5805 GCA_045540615.1 Clostridia bacterium | reverse complement strand
AGCAACGGTGGTAGAAGAGGATGTGGCTTTTGCACTGGAAAATTTAGGTGTGCCTACGGAAGAAATTCTTAATCGTGTGGAAGAAAGCTTACAAGCAGTCGGGATGACAAAATATCGCCGCCATGCACCTCACATGCTTTCAGGCGGGCAGAAACAAAGGGTTGCCATTGCGGGAATTTTAGCAATGGAGCCGGATTGCATTGTATTGGATGAACCAACCGCAATGCTTGACCCGATTGGAAGACAAGAGGTTATGAAGACCATTCATAAATTGAATAAAGAACGAGGTATGACGGTTGTGCTGATTACTCATCACATGGAAGAAGCGGTAGAGGCTGACCGGATTTTAGTTGTTCACAGCGGGGAAATTGTTTGTACCGGAACCCCGCGGGAAGTTTTTTCTGATGTAGAGAAAATCAAAGAACTTGGGTTGGCTGTGCCTCAGGTTACTGAGCTGACGTATGAGTTGATAAAACAAGGGGTTCACATCCCAAAGGATATTTTAACAGAAGAAGAATTGTTGGAACATTTAATACCTATGATGGAGGAATCACGTTGAAGGAATGTATCAGATTAGAACAGGTATCTCACATTTATATGCCGGACAGCCCCTTTGAAAAAAAATCCCTGAATGATATTTCTTTTTCTGTTGAATCAGGAGAATTTTTAGGAATTATCGGTCATACCGGTTCCGGGAAATCTACTTTAATTCAAATGTTTAATGGATTGTTACATCCTACATCAGGAAAGGTTTTTATTAACGGAACAGAGATTCACCAATCGAAGGAATCAGCAAAAAACGCCAGAAAAAGTGTTGGAATGGTATTTCAATATCCTGAATATCAATTGTTTGAAGAAACCGTATTTCGTGATATTGCTTTTGGCCCGCAAAATCTCGGCTTGTCTGAGGAAGAAGTAAAACAAAATGTATTGGATGCGGCAGAACTGGTTGAATTATCTGAAGAATTATTGTCCAAATCGCCCTTTGATTTGTCAGGAGGACAAAAAAGAAGAGTTGCCATTGCAGGCGTTCTTGCCATGAAACCGGAAATCCTTGTATTGGACGAGCCTGTGGCGGGATTGGATCCAAAAGCCAGAAACCGTATTTTAGAACAAATCAACCGTTTGCATCAAAATACAGGGATTACAGTAATTATGGTTTCTCACAGTATGGAGGATGTGGCAAAATATGCAAAGCGTATTCTTGTCATGAACGAAGGCGAGATTGCATACTTGGATACTCCCCGTAATATTTTTCAACATCGCAAAGAGATTGAGCAAATGGGACTTTCTGTTCCTCAGGTCAGTAAGTTGGTTCAACATTTGAAGGAACGAGGATTTTCTGTTGATTCCACCGCGATTACGGTGGAAGAAGCAGCACAGACAATTTTGCATTATATGGAGAAAAAAGCATGATTAAGGACATTACGATCGGACAATATTTTCCCGGAGATTCTGTGATACACCGATTGGACCCCCGGTTTAAAATTATTTTTACGTTACTTTATATTATTGTAGTTTTCATGGCAAACAGTCTTATTGCTTACGGATTGGTTGCTTTGTTTGTGTTTGGTTCCATCTTTTTATCAGGTATTCCCATTAAACATACGTTGCGCGGTTTGAAATCAGTGCTTTTTATCATTGCATTTACAGCTATGTTTAACTTATTTTTAACCGAAGGTGAACCATTATTTTCCATAGGACCTATAACAGCCACAAAAGAGGGGCTCAGATTGATGCTTTTGATGATTGGAAGAGTATTTTTTCTGATTATCGGAACAACACTTTTGACATTTACAACTTCACCTATTATGTTGACAGACGGTATTGAAAGTTTGTTAAAACCTTTCTCGAAAATCGGATTGCCTGCTCACGAGTTGGCAATGATGATGACCATAGCATTGCGTTTTATTCCCACGTTAATTGAAGAAACGGATAAAATTATGAAGGCTCAGACTGCCCGAGGTGCAGATTTTGAAAGCGGAAATCTACTTCGGAGAGCAAAAAATTTTGTTCCTCTTTTGGTTCCGCTGTTTATTAGTGCGTTTCGTCGGGCCGATGAATTGGCAATGGCAATGGAATGTCGGTGTTATCATGGTGGGAATAACCGTACAAGAATGAGAGTGTTGAAAACGGGCTTAAGAGATTGGTTAGCTCTGTTGATTGTTTTACTTTTTTGTTGTTTGATTATTTTATTACGGTTTGTATAGGAGGAACGGTGTGGAAAATCTGAAATTAACATTATGCTATGACGGAAGCGGGTATCATGGATGGCAACGTCAGGAAAATGCTATGACCGTTCAGCAAAGGGTAGAAGAAGTTTTATCCCGTATTACAAAAACCTCTGTAACAGTAACCGGTTGCAGCAGAACGGATGCAGGAGTGCACGCCAAAGAATATGTTTGCAATGTACATACAATGACATCTGTTCCTGATGAAAAAATGCCCTATGCAATGAATGCTTTGCTGCCTGATGATATTAGTGTTCTGTCTTGTGAACGTGTTGATCAGAAGTTTCATGCCAGATTTGATACGATTGCAAAGGAGTATCAATATGTGCTTTGCAATCAACCTCATATAGACCCTTTTAGTCGGAATTATGCATGGCATTTCCCATATCAGCTGGAATTTGACCGAATGGAACGTGCTTGCCATGATTTGGTGGGAACCTACGACTGTTCTGTTTTTGAAGCAACAGGATCTGACACGAAAGGTTCAAGAGTAAGAAGCATTTATGAAGCTGAATTAACAAAAGAAAAAAATGAAATCCGGTTTCGGATTCGTGCAAACGGATATTTATATAATATGGTTCGGATTATGATGGGAACCTTGGTATCAATCGGGAATGGTAAATTAGAACCTGATTGTATTCCAGAATTGATTTTAAAAAAGGACCGTCGACTTGCCGGAATTACTGCAGCACCACAGGGACTTTTTTTGACCAAAGTTTTTTATGATAAGGGAGAGTGGCATTCGTGAAATTAAAACGATTGTTTTTATTGTTTATTGTTGTTTTGCTGATTGGCATTTCATTTTTCATTTATTATCGTTTTCATCCTGCTATTTACAATAAACTGGAATGGTTATACGGAAAGGAAATTGCCGTAACCAAATCGGTTAATTTAGAAGGCACTTCTGTTCAAGCCAGCGAATTCAGCAATGGAACTCTTGCTTATTTCTCAACGATGGGCTTACAGCTTGCTCCTAAGAAAATGTTGGAAATTCATCTTTTGTCTCCTTGTATGCAAAGAGAAAGTGATTATCTTCTTGTTTATGACAGAGAAGGTACGGAAGCAGTTGTGTTTTATAAAAATAAAGAATTGTATACAGTAAAAACAGAACACAAAATTTTCAAAGCAAAGGTGAATGATGAAGGGTATACGGTAGTTGTTTCAGAACAGCCGGGATATAGAGCAGCTGTTACGGTTTACGACAGAAAGGGAAAGAATATTTATAAAATTTATTCCGGAGAAAGATTTGTTTTGGATGCGGATGTATATCGAAACGGAACATGGCTGGCGACTTGCCAATATGATATAAAGGAAGACAAACCCTTTTCTGCAATCAGCTTTTATCGCATGGAAGAAAAAAAACCTCATAGTGTTTCCAACTCTACCGAAGTGTTCTTTTCGGAAATTAATTTTATGACTGACGGAACCATCGTTGCAGTAGGGGATTCTGTGACAGCGGGATTTTCTTCAGAGGGAAAAGAAGTTTGGCGATATGAGTACGGGGGCGGAGCATTGCAGAATTTTTATGTTTCTGAATATTCTGTTGCATTAGTGCTCAGACAGCAAACGCAAAAGGTTGCTCTGATTAATAAAAAAGGCCGTGTCAGTGAGTTTTTATATGATGGAGCCGACATTAAAAATATTACCTGTAATAAAAACGGTGTATTATTTTCCACTACAAGAGACGTGTTTTATTTGAATCAGCAAGGATATCGTTTGGCAGATATGCAAGTAACACGCGATGTGTCTGAATTGTATCTGGAAGAAAAAGGAAAAAACGGATTGATTTTGTACGAGTCCGGCTTTGATACTGTTAAGGTGAAGTAATATGTTGCTTGATTTGATTGTTTTATTTATTATAATATTGTTTGTTTTTATCAATTCAAAAACAGGTGCAATAAAAAGCTTGATGAAAATCATTTCTTTTTTTGGTTCGGCAGTTCTTTCATTGATTTTATTTCCCTTGATTCAACAAACCAAAACTTACGAATTATTTTTAGAAAAAGCTGAAGTATTTCTCCAAAAACAGGGAGTAGAATTTTTTACCGACCAAGTTGCATCTATGGTTGCAGGAATTGTATTGGCAATTCTTCTTTACCTCGGAAGTAAATTATTATTGACAGTTTTATCTGTTTTATTGGAAGGAGTAGTTCAACTGCCCTTGTTGAAACAAATGAATCATTTGACAGGTGCTTTACTTGGTTTATCGGAAGCTCTTGTTGTAATTTTTGGGATTTTGGTGCTCCTTCGTCTGATTAATGCATCCGATTTACCCGTTTATCATTGGATTGAAAATTCAGTTCTGACACGATTGTTCTATGAATATAATCCTTTGATGTTGATTTTTACCGGAAAGTGAGGAAAATAGATGGAAGATTTGAAACAAAAAAACCTAAGTTCGCTTCGTGAAATTGCGAAAAAGCTTAATATAAAAGGGGTTTCTGCTATGAAAAAGGCGGATTTGATTGCAATAATCCAAGCCTTAAGTGAGACAGAAACGGAAAAAAAGGAAGAGAAAAAAGAGGAAGATAAACCGAAAATCAGCACCAATCAAGTCAGTGGTGTTTTGGAAGTGGTACCTGACGGATTTGGTTTTTTGCGATGTGAAAACTATCTTACCGGTAGTGATGATATCTATGTTTCTCCCGCACAGATACGGCGTTTTCGTTTGAGAACGGGAGATTATATTGAAGGGAATGCCCGTATCAAACGCGAAAATGAACGATTTGCGGCACTCATGTATGTGCAGAAGGTAAATGGTTTTTCTCCCGAGGCGGCAATCCGCAGAATTCCTTTTGATTCATTGACGCCGATTTATCCAAATCAAAGATTGCGTTTAGAAACTACCTCTAATCGTTTTTCTATGAGATTGGTGGATATGGTTGCTCCGGTTGGAAAAGGGCAGAGGGGAATGATTGTAGCACCTCCGAAGGCAGGAAAAACGACTCTTTTAAAAGAGCTTGCCAACAGCATCAGCAAGAACCATCCGGAGGTTGAATTAATTGTACTTTTGATTGATGAGAGACCCGAGGAAGTAACGGATATGTGCAGAAGTACAGATGCAGAGGTGATTTATTCCACTTTTGACGAGCTTCCTGAGCATCATATTAAAGTTGCGGAAATGGTGCTGGAACGTGCACAACGATTGGTGGAGCATAAAAAAGATGTGGTTATTTTATTGGATAGTATTACCCGTTTGGCACGGGCTTATAACTTAACGATTCCGCCTTCCGGCAGAACCCTTTCAGGGGGACTTGACCCGGGTGCTTTGCATAAACCTAAACGTTTTTTTGGTGCAGCCAGAAACATCGAAAATGGCGGAAGCCTTACCATTCTTGCCACAGCTTTAATTGAAACGGGAAGCCGTATGGATGATGTGATTTATGAAGAATTTAAAGGAACAGGGAATATGGAGTTGCATTTGGACAGAAAATTATCTGAAAAACGAATTTTCCCTGCTGTGGATTTGTATAAGTCAGGAACAAGAAAAGAGGAATTGCTTATGAATCAACAGGAATTGGAATGTGCTTGGTTGATTCGAAAAGCCTTTTCCAATCAATCCACAGCGGATATT
>JAZQHN010000218.1:0-2105 GCA_045540615.1 Clostridia bacterium | reverse complement strand
TAACTTGCCTGCAGGTTTTGCAATTGAAAAGAATGAAAATGTTCTGACAGCATCTATTGCAGAAGAAATTTCTTTTAACGGAAATGCATCTGTATACAATGTAACATGGGGCAAAAATGATGTGTTTATGGGAGAAGTAACCGAATTGCAGGCTGCAGGCGAAAAAGAATTTGCAGGTTATAATCCTGCAGGTATTTATCCTGCTGTCGAAGCAAGTGAAGAAGGATATGTTCTGACCGAAGAAGATAACGATCAATACATCGCGGCTTATGTAACAGATGATGAAGGAAACATTTTATGTGCAGCTGATCCCTTCTATAACGATACGATCGAAATCGAAAAGAAGAAAATGATCATTCTGTTGGTTGATTGCGAATATTCTTATGTATTCGGTGAAAAAGTAATGATTGATCCTGATGATGCCTGGGTTGCACCTACTGTTGAGAATGACAGAACTTTGGTTCCCATTCGTTTCATTTCTGAAAGCTTGGGAGCGGAAGTAGGTTGGGAAGAAGCAACTGAAACTGTTACAATTACTAAAGATGATATTGTAATTTCTATGCAGTTGGGCAAAAAAGAGTATTCTGTAAATGGCGAAGTAAAGGAAATGGATGTGGAAGCAACCACAATGAGAGACCGCACTATGGTTCCTCTGAGAGTGATTTCCGAAACCTTTGGTAAGAATGTATTCTGGGATGATAAAGGCTTAATTATCATCAGTGATGAAGCACCTATTTGGGATTCCGTAGAAGACGCAACTGTAATTGACAAAATTATTGATGATATTAAAATGTTTTTATAATTGAACGTGTAAAAGAAGGGTTGATTTGAAAATCAATCCTTCTTTTTTAAAAAAAAATTTATAAAAGATGCAAAAAAATGTTGAAATTTTAACCACACTATGATACAATAAATGTATCAAATACATAAGGAGATGATTCCATTGAAATTTACAAAAAAAGCAATGGCGCTGATTTTAGCAAGCACAATGTTATTCAGCGCAGCAACAGTGATGGCTGAGGATACTGTCTTAGGTGATACTGAAGAGGTGATCCTTATATCTGCAAACAACGATGCAGTAACTCCCGAGGTTGTTGCATTGGACGGATTTGACAAAGCGGATGTATGGGCTGCAGAAGAAGGTACCGCAACCTTTACTAAGGATGAAATTGCATTTGAAAAGCATCAAAAACAAATGATTTCCTATAGCGGGAAAAAATTTGACAGCGAAGTACTTCAGTTTAAATTTTCCATTGATTTTGCAGATGGATCAAATTGGGGTGGCTTTGGTTTAAGAGGACAGAGCACCAATACTCTGGCATGGAGTGGGAATTACAGTTATTTGGTTGTTGTAAAAGAATCTCAGATTGAATTGCAACGGTTTAATAGTGCTGGGAATAAATTTTTCACCATCGTTCCCAATGACGGAATTATTGAAAGTAACAAGAAATGTAATGTTACAATCGGTTCTGTTGAAGTAGCAGGCGGTGTACAAAACTTTATGTATGTAGACGGTAAATTGATTTTTAACTGCTTTGACGGAGATGAAACTGCCATTACTGAACCCGGTTACCTCTCTTTTTATTCCGGTACTAAATTGACTGTTGGAGCTTATGATTCCGAAACAGAGGTTTCTACTTTACCTGCCGGTTTTAAAATTACAGGTTCTGCAAAAGAAGGTCAGCTGACAGCTTCTTATACTGCATTGCAGTTTGGTGAAGAGGAAATGGCTGCTCCGATCATTAAATGGGGCAGAAATGCAGAAGAGAATGGTGAATTGAGTGAAACAGAAGCAAAAGGTCTTGCTGATTTTAAAGGAAAATATAATCCTGTAGGAAAATATCCTTATGTCGAAGATGCCGAAGGTGATACTTATTCCATTACCGAAAAAGATCAAAATCAATATATTGCGGCTTTTCTGACCGATGCGGACGGAACCGTTTTGGCTACATCTGATGCGTATTTTTACGATGTAACCAGTGCAGAAAAGGAAAAAATGATTATTCTGTTGGTTGATTGCGAATATGCTTACGTATTTGGCGAAAAGGTTCAGATTGATCCGGACGATCCTTGGGTAATTCCAACCGTGGTCAATGACAGAACTT
>JAZQHN010000217.1:0-5751 GCA_045540615.1 Clostridia bacterium | reverse complement strand
CTCCCCAAGTTGTGCCCGGTTCAATAATTGATTTTGTTACAACAGAATTAGGAGCTAAAGCAACATCATCAGCAATGGTAACAGGTCCAATGATTTTTACCCCCGGACCAATAAACACATTATTCCCAATTTGGGCAGCTTCAACATTCCCGTTTGTACCACCTATGGTCACTCCCTCATGAATTCTGCAATTCTTTCCGATTTTTGCTTGGTCACTTACAATGATAGTGCCTCTGTGTGCAATGGACATTCCTTCAGAAAAAACACCAAAGCAAATACAAAATCCATGTTTTTGAGACAAATGTTCATATTTAATCCGTTGATAAATAATAAAAGGAGCATAAAACAGTTTTTTTCTTTTTGAAAAAGAATTATAGTATTCACATTTTCGTAAACATATTTGGAATTTCCAAATTGAATCACCAAACAAAGCAGGGCGTTTTTTATTCACTTTTCTCAGTGCAAGAGCATCCTGCCTCAGATAATGCTGAAATTCTTTTCTTGATCGAATCATGATAATTTCTCCTTTTCTCGGTCTGAGATTCTCCACTCTATTTCTCCGCTTGCCAGTTCATGTCCTTTTCGTTCTTCTTCCGGAGGCAAAATCATATAATCGCCGTACATAGTTGTCAAATAAGAATGGTAATCAAAGGGAACCGGAAATTTTTTATCGTTAAAGGTCAATGTTTTCTTATCAGCACCCTCGATAACTGTTTTTTTTATCACCTTACATCCTTTTGAAAGAACCAGAACATAATCGGTATTTTTATGTAATGAAAAAATACGATATGATACATTCATAAAAAAATGTCTTAGTTGATATGGAACTTTTTCTAATGATCTTACAACAAACGAATGGCCTTCTTCGTATTGGGTCAATTCCGCAAACAACATTTTCCTTGAAAGCTTAAACAATAAAATTTCTAAATTTCTGAGTATTTTCACATTACTGATATGAAAATACGGAAATAAATCAATACAAATTCCCCAGTGAATAGGAATCTTCTGATATCGAATTGGTCTTGACAAGGTGTTATCCGCTCTAAGCTTTGTCCAACTGAGCGGATAATGTTTTTCAACAGTATGGTTGGTTAAAAAACAGGGATACTCCTTTTCATGCGGAAAAACTTTCATTAATTTTTGTAGTTCATCATAAGAAAGTATTACATCAATATCATCATCCCAAGGAATAAATCCACCATGTCGGACAGCACCAAGCAAAGTGCCTTGACCAAGATAATATTGAATTCCATATTTTTGACAAATACGGTCAAGTTCACATAATAATTCATATTCTTTTTGTTGAATTTCCTTTAAAGAACAAGTCATCTCTTTCACCATTTTAAATCAATTTTTCAGAAATTTCTTTCAAAACGCCTATCAATTCTTTATCAAAAAAACCACAGTATCCCTCTTCAATTAATTTCAATCCTTTTTCAACTGAAAATTTCTCACGATACACTCTGTCAGAACAGAGAGAATCAAAAGAATCGCAAATGGATACTATTTGAACATACATTGGCAAATCAGTTTTCCCCTGATATCCTTTTCCATCATTTCTTTCATGATGATCGCGACAAATTCCGGAAACAATTTCGAATTCTTCTTGTTCCAGTTCTTTTTCAACCGTTTTAAAACCGATCAATGCATGCTCATGAATTTTTTCCTTTTCTTCATCGGTTAAAAAGCTTTCCTTTGTCAGGATATAATTATCAATGTAAAGTTTTCCTATATCATGCAACAATGCGCCCTTGCAAATCGCACAGCATTCATCAGTATTATAGGAGGTTAATTTCATTTCATTGGTTTTTTCCAACATATCCATTGTTAATTTTTTCGTACGTAACAAATGATAAAATGTCTCCGGATTTGTTTTTTTCAATTCTTTCATTAATGAATCGAGTTTATTACTTATTTTAATCATGCACTATTCCTCCATCTCATCATAAAAATCTTTCGAACCAAGAAAACAGGCAGTAATAACAAAAGCAATGTAATTAATTTATCCTTTTGTATTTTTTTATCTGAACCTATTTCACGATAGCTTTTCCATGCTTCTTTTTTTCTTCCGTTAATGACATAATGTCTGGCACGTCGCATAGTAAACCAAGTCATTACACTACGCAAATGCTTCTTTTTATCCTCAGACAAAGAATCGTCCTTCAAAATTTCTTTGGATTTTTCAAAGAAAAACCAATCAGGATCAAAAGAAACATCTTTGGTTGCCGCACTGTTTCCTTTTTCATAAACAGATGTAATTTTGGAAGAGAGAACAACAGGAAAATAAATTCCTATGTTCAGAAAGAATGCTAAATCTTCTCCGATTTTACATCCTTCTCGAAATCCGCCCGCCTTTTCTGCTGCTGATTTTGAAACGCATGCACAAGTTGTATGGGCTTTTACATTTTTATCCTGATCATATTCCTTAATAAAATTATCGACACGCACAAATTCATTTAATTCAGAACGCTTTTCGAAAAAAGAAATATTGGAAATGTTCTTTCCATCTGCCAAACGAATTAATCCAAGGGTATAATAAATTCCGGCATCAGGATATTGCTCAATCATGGATTTAAATGTTTCAAGATGGTTGGGTAACCATGTATCATCACAATCTAAAAATGCAAAATAGGAAAAACGCGCATGTTTCATTCCTGTATTTCTCGCAGCAGAAACCCCTCCGTTTTCACGAGTGATAATTCTGATTTTAGGATGGTTTTCATAAGGCTCAAGCATTTTTAAAGTTTGGTCTGTCGAACCGTCGTTTACAACAATCAGCTCCCAATCCGGAATGGTTTGGGCAATTACGTTATCAACTGCTTTTTGAATAAATTTTTCTCCGTTATAAACCGGAATAATGACCGAAAACATTGATCCACCTCTAAATAAAATAAAATAACATTAATGGCCAATCTGCAAAAAAATCAACCGTCATTCCAAAAACAACAAATGTAAATACAAAAAGCATACGGATCATTTTCACATCTTCATCTTCATATCCGCTTTTTTGCTTGAAATGAGAAAGCAATCTATAGCCAAAGGTTCCAAATAAGGGCAAATAAATTAATAATGTTCCAAGTATTCCAAAATTTAACAAGCCTTGCAAATAGGTATTATGCACCGCACCCGGAATAATAGAATAGTCAGTTGCCATAACAGTAACAACACTGCCGCCAATTAACTTTCCAATGAAACTTTTTCCACGGAATACATCCAATGCCTGTCCCCAAAGTGCCGCACGGTCTGTTGTCAGTAAATCCCATCTTCCTCTAAGAAAATAAGAAAATTTTTCTTCAATTCTAATTAACAAACCTGCAATCATTTTTATTTCACGGAATTGAGGAATAATAAGTATAATACTAAAAACAATAACAAGCCCTATCATTGTTGCTGATAATATTAAAATTGATTTTGTTCGATATTTTAAAACAATCGTAAAGCATGTAAGCAAAAAAAGAACCAACAATGCAGAGAGAGAAGCAGTTTGCAAAATTAAAACAAAAAACAAAACAACAAGGATTCCTTTGATATATTTCGGGATCCCCTTGATCAATATAGAAATCACAACACAAAGACTGTAATACATTCCGGCAAAATTCGAATCGCTCAATGCACCAAAATTTCTATTAACAGTATGTACACCTGCACCGGCAATATTGATATCCACAGAAACATCCGGGTTAAACCAACCGTAAACTCCGGATGCAATTCCTCCAAGAAGAAATACTGCAAAAAACCTCCTCATTAATTTTTCTTCTGCCAGTTTATATATTATCATATAAACCAAAAAAATATCTACAATAATATTTGCACCTACACGAAAGCCGTGACTTAACGGAAGTTCAAAAAATTGCGATGCAATAGGTGGTAATGCGAACAAGCTATGGATGATTATTACAAAAATTGCAGGTAAATAAGGCAATCTGAATCTTAACCGAAAAAACTCTGTCAATAATTTTATTACAACCAGATAAGAATAAATTCTGTATGCAGGAGTTTCTCCAATGAGCATTCGATATCTCATATACATAAATAATCCCAGATACAAATAAAAGTTTTTATTACGGATACTGATGATAATACATAAAATCATAAGTATCGAGGCGGCAGTTGTAAGCTTTGGAAATGTTCCGGGAACCAAACAACACAGAAATCCAATCAGAAAAACAATGTCATAAAATCTTTGTCGATTATTCATTATCATCGATTTCTTTTCTTCAGCAATGTCTGCCATTCCATTTACCATTTCCACAAAGCACTCCTCCTTTATAATAGTCGATCAATCAAATCATCAAACTTTCTAATTTCAAATTCATTTCCGTAGTCTGTATTTTGAACATTTTGCTTCAGCTCTTTCAATTGTTCCGGATGTTCCAAAAGTTCTTTTAATCCTTGGTACAACGCTTCCTCATTATTATCAAACACAAGTCCGTCTGTTCCGGAATGAATCTGTTCATCAGCAGAGGTATATCTAGTCACAACGGGAACCAATCCCATAATCATACCTTCTGTTACAACCATGGGTTTTCCTTCATAATGAGAAGGTAAAAACATCACATCTGATTTTCCAAAATACGGAATAGGATTTGATTTTTTTCCGATAGGATAAATTACCTGTTCCAATTCTTTTTCGCAGATCATCTGTTTGAGTTTTGGTAAATCACTTCCGTCTCCAATGATGGTCCACTTCACACCTTCCAATAACCCATCCTTTTTCAATCGTTCAAATACCCGAACCGCTCTGTCAAAACCTTTATGGTCAAATTTGATTCTTGCTGCAGAAATAAATTTCAGATATTGTTCCGGATGATCAAAGGGAAGCTCTACCGATTCATTTCCCTTTTTTCGAACATATTCAGAAGATAAAATATTAGGAATAAACAAGGATTTTCCTATATGCTCAGGATGCTTTTTTTGATATCTGTCCTTGCAGTCGGCACTGACAAAAACAAGAGCATCAGCACGATCCATTGCCTTTTTATCTATGTTATAATCCAAGCCCGATGTATCATATTCCAAATGATGCCATATCATTTTCCTCTTTGCTTTTACAGAATTCATCACATAATTCATAGGCCATGCAAATTCATAAGCAATCGCTACATCGTATTCTTTCCCAATTTTAGGCGAAAAGCGATATCCTTGTTTGGACATAATCTGAACAGCTTTTTTCTTGTTTTTCATTACTTTCTTAAAATAAATATCTTGACATTTTGCATATAAATACGGCAATGAAATGCATTTTCGCAAAATATTTTTACAATCAAAGCTATTGTGAGCCTTCCCCTGAGGTAAAAAATGAATCTCATCCTTAATTCCACAACGCGACTCATTATTTTCATAAAAGATCACATCAACATCATATCGTTCCGTGTCTAACGCATTCAAAAAATTAACCAGAGATGTCATTGCTCCTCCAATGTGGACATGAATAAATGCAACCAAGAGTTTGATTTTTTCTTTATTTGGCATCTTCTTCGGTTCTCCTCATTTTTTATTTTCTCAATCCAAAGATTTTCCCGGGCAATACAGCACTCTTAGGAAATAAATAAAAAAGTCGATACATCATCTTTCTTTTCCAGGAAATACCGTTTCTTTTTATCATTAACGGATAACTGTTTTTATAAAGACGGAGATATTCCCCGCTGGAAAAAGCTTCATCTCTCATATCTTTTTTCAAATACATTTGCTCGCAGTATCTTAAAATTACATCAGTACATATTTTTTCGTGGGTTCTCATTAC
Source organism: Clostridia bacterium (assembly GCA_045540615.1). Lineage (GTDB taxonomy): Bacteria > Bacillota > Clostridia > HGM11514 > HGM11514 > SIG438. The sequence continues at coordinate 8 of JAZQHN010000217.1, read as the reverse complement.
TTGAATAG
>JAZQHN010000216.1:0-9840 GCA_045540615.1 Clostridia bacterium | reverse complement strand
CCTAACGAAGCAACTTCATTTCCTTTTGGAAATGAAATTGTATCTAAAAATTCACAAGTAACCTGCAAATCTGCTTTTTGCGGATCACATTGATATTCCTTTGTCCGTTGATGAAAAAAAGGTGTTTCAAATCCTTTGGCTGAAATAATCAATTCAGCTATTTTCAAATAAATCATTTTTTCACCTCTTCAATGGTTAGGGTTTCGTTTTGAACCGAAATAACTTTGTCGCATATTTCCAATGCCGCTTTTTTATGAGAAACAATAATACAGGTTTTATCAGTTAACGCGCGAATATTTTTAAGAACATTAATTTCCGTTTCTTCATCCAAAGCCGAAGTTGCTTCATCCAACAACAAAACAGGAGCGTCACTAAGAAGTGCTCTGGCAATAGCAATTCTTTGAATTTGACCTTCTGATAAACCTTCTCCTCCTTCTTTAAGAACCGTATCCATTCCATCGGGCAAAGTACTTAAATACGGAGTCATTTGTGCAATTTCTGCACATTGATTAATTTGTTCATCGGAAATATGATTTCGATAAAAACGGATATTATCCCGAATGCTTCCGGATAATATTAAATTTCTCTGAGGAACATAAGAAAAAAAGGATCTTGTATTTTTGCTGATTTGTGTTTTATCCGTTTCGCTAAGTAAATAAATAGCTCCGCCTTTTGGTTTTAAAATTGCAAGCATTAGTTTCAGCAAGGTGCTTTTTCCTATACCGGATTGACCGAAAATCGCCAAAAATTCCCCCTTTTTTAATGATAACGTAGCATTTTCAAATACCGACACACCAGGATAGGAAAAACTCAAATGATCTATAAAAATTCCTTCAAACCGAGAAGGCGAAATTTGGCATGGTAAAATAATTTCTTCTTCTAACTCTTCTAATTCCATAATTCGTTCTGCAGATGCGACAGTAGCAAAATAACTCGACAACAAGGACGATAAACTTCTAAAAGGTGCTTGAAGCTGTCCAACCAACTGAAGCATAGCAGTCAGGGTTCCATAGGTTAAAATTCCTTTCGATAGCTGATATGCTCCCCACCCTAAAGTAACATAATATCCTGCAGTAAATATCAAAAATAGACAAACATTTGCCAACAAGGAAAAATAAGCCCGCTTCTTTTTCAAACGATAATTATTCATTTGATATTTCAATGCTTGTCCAACAGAAGCATCTTCTGTACCAAAGGTTTTAATTGCAAGTATATTTTGCAAAATTTCCTGCATATAAGAACGTGTAATGCCATCGCTTTGCTGACAATCCTTATGCATTTGTTTGATTCTTTTACTGTAAAATCTTCCTGCTATAAACACAAAAGGTCCTATTGATAAGATACATACTGCCAAGACCGGAGCAAGAAGATAAAGAACCGCAAAACTGGAACATATTTTCACTAACATCCCGATAAAAGCAGGAATAATTGTAATAATTCCGGAAACAATTACACGAACATCACTGTTTAAACGATTCATTAATTCTCCGGTGTGATATTGCTCGACAGTTAAATAATCTTTTTTTAATAAATTACCAAATAGCCTGTCCTTTATTTTGATTTCTAATTTTCCGGAAATACTGACATCAAGTAAATTTAATACAATTTGAAGTAAAAGCTGAAAAACCAAAAAGCAAATTAATACGATCAAACTAACTTTTAATGATCCCTCTGCTTGACCAGTTGCAGTATCAATGACATTTTTTGAAACAAGTGCAAACCAAACCGAAACAAGAGAAAGAAGCGCATTGCATCCCACAAAAAAAGACAGCGGGAATAAAATGCACTTTCCACGTTCATAAAGCCATTTCAAAGTTTTATTATTTTTCACGTTTTTTCACCTTGGTCTGATATAATTTTGCAAAATTAAGAAGAAAACGAATCATGATACCTCGTAAAGGTCTAAACAAAACCCATATAACAGCATAAAGTCGATACCACCAAGTTGTAATCTCATAATATTTATTTTTACGGTAAAAACCAATCATTTTTCCAAGAAATTGCTTGGCATAAAGGGGAGTTTCTAACCAATATTGATTATCGCCGTTTGCTGTAAAAACATCCCCTTTTCTTTTTACAATACGATGAAGAACATATTGTCCGCTTTCTCTTTTATATAGAACAACATCGCCCTTTTTTATTTTATTTTTTACCGGTTCAAGTACAACACTATCTAATTTGCTTCGGAATAACGGATACATGCTGTTGCCAACAACAGTCATTCTGACATGTTGATTATGATTTAACCGTTCTTCTATGACACTTCCAAGATATTCCAATCCGACTTCGCGATTTATTTGACTCATTCTAACACCTTGGCCTGTTGAAGTAGATGAATAAATGCGGTAATATCCTCTTTTGCGGTTTCTTCATTTACATCATATTCTTCGCATAAAGAATGGACCAAATCAGCTTCGCTTTTTTCTTCCTGAAGCTGTTTCCATAAAAATGCTCCTGTTTCGTTCAAGGTAATCATTGCATCAAAATTAACCAATTCATCACCGGCAGGAACAACAATATAATCATCTAATATTTGTTTTAGTATAAATGAGGATTTTATTTTCATGTTTAATCTCCTTTTAATTTTTTAAACTTTGAAGCGGAGCCGGAATTCTTCCTCCGCGGCTGATAAATAATTCGCTTGAATCATGATGCACCGGAATAATGGGAGCTGAACCTAATAATCCGCCAAATTCAACAGTATCTCCTACCTTTTTATTACAAACAGGAATCACGCGAACTGCTGTAGTTTTGGTATTCACCATCCCGATTGCTGCTTCATCCGCAATAATAGCGGAAATTGTAGATGCTGGTGTATCGCCTGGAACGGCAATCATATCCAATCCTACTGAACAAACACAAGTCATTGCTTCCAATTTATCAATTGTTAAACTGCCGATTTCTGCAGCATGAATCATACCGGCATCTTCGCTGACAGGGATAAATGCACCGCTCAGACCTCCTACATAAGAAGATGCCATTACCCCGCCTTTTTTTACTGCATCATTTAATAAAGCCAATGCAGCAGTTGTGCCGTGTGTTCCGCAAGTTTCCAAACCCATTTCTTCCAGAATATGAGCAACACTATCTCCAATGGCAGGCGTGGGTGCCAAAGAAAGATCAACAATTCCAAAGGGCATCTCAAGTCTTTTGGATGCTTCCTGTGCAACCAATTGCCCCATTCTGGTAATTTTAAACGCAGTTTTTTTTATAGTTTCGGCAACAGTTCCAAAATCAGCTCCTTTTACTTTTTCCAAAGCACACTTTACAACACCCGGACCACTAACCCCTACATTAATAACTGTTTCAGGCTCTCCAATTCCGTGAAAAGCACCTGCCATAAAAGGATTATCCTCCGGGACATTTGCAAAGACAACCAATTTTGCACATCCAAGGCTATCAGAATCTTTTGTTAATTCAGCAGTTTTTTTGATAATTTCTCCCATGTGCTTAACAGCATCCATATTAATCCCTGCTTTGGTTGTTCCGACATTCACCGAAGAACATACATGTTCTGTTTCAGCCAGTGCATAAGGAATGGTTTCTATCAAGCGTCGGTCACCTTCTGTATAGCCTTTATGTACCAAAGCTGAAAAACCGCCGATAAAGTTTACACCCGTTTGCTGTGCAGCTTGTTCTAACGTTTTTGCATATTTTAAATAATGCGTTTCATTACAGCAACCGGCAATTAAACTGATTGGTGTAACAGATATTCTCTTATTGATAATCGGAATTCCATATTCCTTTTCAATATTCTCTCCTGTTTTTACCAGATTTTCAGCCTTTTTTGTAATTTTATCATAAATTTTACGACATGCTTCATCTGCATCGGATGAGCAACAATCCAAAAGAGAAATTCCCATGGTAATTGTACGGATGTCAAGATGTTCTTTTTGAATCATCTTGATAGTTTCCATAATTTCAAATGAACTGAGCATAATTGCGCCTCCTAAATCTTATGCATGGAATTAAAAATGTCTTCATGCTGGATTTGAATTTTAACCCCAATTTCATCGCCAATTTCATTTAAACGATCTACAATTTGATCAAACAAAATTTTAGAAGAAGAAATATCAACCAACATAACCATAGTAAACATATCCTGCATAATAGTTTGAGAAATATCAAGGATATTAATGTCTGTTTCAAATAATAATCCGGAAATCTTGGCAATAATTCCTTTCTTATCTTTTCCGACAACTGTAATAACTGCTCTCATTTTTTCACCTTATCCTCTCTGTTTTGATGCTTCCATTAATAAAATTCCTGCTGCAACAGAAGCGTTTAACGAATTGATTTCACCCTTCATGGGAATGGATACCAAAAAATCACATTTTTCTTTTAATAAGCGAGAAATTCCAAACCCCTCACTTCCTACAACAATTGCCAAAGCTCCTGTATAATCCGCCTCATAATAGGTTTGTGTTCCTTCCATGGCAGCTCCTGCAATCCAAATGCCTCTTTTTTTCAGATCTTCTACAGTACGTGCAAGATTGGTAACACGGGAAACCGGAACATATTCGATTGCTCCCGCAGAACTCTTTGCAACCACTGCACTAAGTCCGACAGATCGATGTTTTGGAATAATAACCCCGTGAACACCTGCCGCATTAGCAGTTCTTAAAATAGAACCCAAATTATGAGGATCACTAATTTCATCTGCGATGACCAAAAAAGGTGGCTCACCCTTTTCTTCCGCAATTTTCAGAATATCTTCTATTTCATAATATTCATGAACAGCAGTACAAGCAATAACGCCTTGATGGGCACCTGTCTGAGACATATGGTCTAATTTTTGTTTGGCAACTTCAGAAACGATAACCCCTTTTTCTTTTGCCATTGCACGAATTTTCCCCATGGAACCATCTGTTAAATCTTTTTGAATAAACAATTTATCAATATTTCTGCCTTTGCGTAATGCTTCAACAACAGGATTCCGTCCCTCGATTCTATCTAATTGATTTTGCTCTTCCATATTTGATTCCTTTCGTTTTATACTCTATCATATTATCATATTTCATTTTTAACAATTTGTCAATAACTTTGGTGAAATTTCACGGCTTTTCCGCCCAAATAATTAAAATAATCTCCTTGTTTTCTTTCTTCACGTTTCATGATTGCATCAATTTCATCTTTAATTTTCCACCATCCGGTATTCCAATTACAAAATAGCGAATCCCCCTCCGGTGCACGGGCAAGCAACCGTTGAACAGCAATATCAGGATTTAAATACTGCAAAAAAGTAATGACACGTTCTTGATATTCTTCCATTGAAATCAAATGAATTTCTCCTCGTTGGTATTGTCTGCCCAGCTCCGATTCTTTTAAAATGTATAAAGAATGCAATTTTACTGTATCAATTTTTAGTGCAGAAAGAATTTTAGCTGTTTCTATGGTATCCTCCAAATCATCTCCGGGAAGATTTAAAATTACATGGCATCCGACTTCGAAATTATATTCTTTAATCATTGAAATCGCATCTAACACCTCCGCAAGAGAATGTCCCCTATTAATGGTTTTTAATGTTTTATAATTGACTGTCTGAACGCCTAATTCGATAGAAATGTCTATGTTATTTTCTCTACTGAAGTTTTTCATTACTTCAAGACATTCCCGACTGATGCAATCAGGTCTGGTAGAAAATGCAATTTGTACTACCGAATCATGTAATGAATCAATCAGATATTCTTTAATTTTGTCTAACGGAAGGTACGTATTAGAAAAATTCTGAAAATAAGCTATGAATTTTTTTGCACCGTAACCTTTACCGATTCGTTCTATATTTTTTTCAATTTGTTCTCTTACCGGAATTGTATTTGGAAGCAATTCGAATCCCGTTGCAATATCACCGCAAAAGGTACACCCTCCGGTTCCCAAGCAACCATCTCGATTGGGACATGTACATGGAATACTGATAGGAAGCTTATATACTTTTTCACCGTATTTTGTTTTTAAATAATCAGAATATTTATAATAACTCATTTTTTTCTTTTCTTTTTCCTTTATTTGTGATATAATAAGATAATAAAAATAAAAAGGAGATTTACATCATGGCGGAAAATCACAGAATGAAACTTGAACCTGTCGATATTAAACTGTTAATATTGTATTTATTGAAAGAGGCAAATCGTCCTCTTACCGCAACCGAAATAACCGATTTTGTATTAGCAGACTCCTTGCTGGATTTTTTTGAAACGCACCATTATATTGGTGCACTTCTTGAGGAAAAGCAAATTACTGAAATTGCAGAAAATACATATCAGTTAACCGATTCGGGAACACAAGCTATTGCTTTTTTTGAAAACAGGTTACCATATACCATTCTTGAAACAATTCATTCAAAGATGAAAACAGAAAAAAAGAAAATTCAATTTGAAAAATTGGTAACAGCTGAATACATCCCGTTAAATAATGAGGAATTTCAAATTCACTTAACATTAAAGGAATCTGATGATTCCAATCCTTTTGAACTTAGTTTTACAGTAATCGGAAAGGAAACAGCAAAAAACATTTGCAATTGTTGGAAAACAAATTACGCAGTGTATTATACACAAATCATTCAAATGTTCAGTTGATTTTCCGTTTTTCTTTAAAAAATTCTTTTAATACAGTTTCGCATTCTGCCTGCAAAACACCGGGAAATATATCCGTTGTTTTGTAGGCGTTTGTTTGTAAAAAAAGATTTATTGTACTTCCGCAAGCACCGGTATTTGGTTCAAAAGCACCAAAGTAAACCTTGCTGATACGAGAATTCATAATCGCACCTGCACACATACAACAAGGCTCTGCAGTAACATATAGAGAACAACCGTCTAATCTCCAATCATTTAACTTTTCACATGCATCCTTGATAGCAATAATTTCTGCATGAGCGGTCGGATCCTTCTGTAATTCACATAGATTATGTGCAACGGATATCACTTGATTATCTTTTACAATAACAGCACCAATAGGAATTTCAGCCATTTTAGCAGATATTTCCGCTTGTTCCAATGCCAATCTCATAAATTTTTCATGCACGGCAATTCTCCTTTATAAAATCGTTCCTCCGCCAATGACACGACGACCGATATAAAATACCGCAGCTTGTCCGGGTGTTACTGCCCGCGGCGGATTATCAAAAAATACCGTTACAGTTCCATCACTATCGGGAACAATTTTCCCGGGATACCGTTGGCTTTTATAACGCACCATTACCTCAGCGTAAAATTCTTTATTTTCATATTCTTTTTCAATGAAATTTAATTCTCCGGCTTTTAGCGTTGTAAAAAATTCTTGTCCTGCTTCTCCAAGAGTAACCGTGTTGTTTTGAGCATCTATTTTTGTGACAAACATCGGCTTTCCAAAAGTTCCGCCTAAGCCTTTTCTTTGACCAATGGTATAATGCAAAATTCCTTTATGAGTTCCAATAATAGTTCCTTCCGTATCAATAAAATTACCGGGAGGCATGGGTGAACTGTGTCTTTCAATAAACGACGCATATTCTTTAGGAAGGAAACAAATATCTTGGCTATCTGGTTTTTGAGCAATGGGCAATTGCCAGTCTACTGCCATTTTTCGAATTTCCTCTTTTGAAAAAGATACCAACGGAAAAAGCGAATGCTCCAATTGATATTGAGTTAAATGGTATAATACATAACTTTGATCTTTTTGCAGATTTTCTGATTGAAGCAAATGAAAGCATCCGTTTTGATATGTTTTTTCAACATAATGTCCGGTAGAAATCATATCATACCCTTTTTCCATTGCAAAATCAAGCATGATACCAAACTTGATTTTTTTATTACAAACAATACAAGGGTTAGGTGTTCTTCCATTCCTATATTCACAGATGAAATTTTCTACAACAGTATGTTTAAAAAGTTCATTAGCATCCAATATAAAATGAGGAATCCCAATCATTGCACATACTTTTTCCGCATCGGAAATTTCTGACGAATTATCACCGCATTCTTTCCAAAGGCGCAATGTTACACCCGCTACCTCGTGTCCTTGTTTTACAAGAAGCGCTGCTGCCACACTGCTATCCACGCCTCCGCTCATACCAACCATAATTTTACTCATGATTCAAATCACACACCTGCTCAATCATTTGACATAATTTATCTGTAATTGCGGGCCAATGATATTGATTCTGAACATATGAAATTCCGTTTTTTCCCAGTTCTGAGCCATGATCCATTAAAAATGCAATTCCTTGATAAAATTCTTCAAAGGAATAAAAATAAATGCCCGCATTGCTTTTTCTACAATGTTCTTTTAATACATTACATTCTCCGTTTACCAAAACGGGTTTTCCTAAACTCATTGCTTCTAATAAAACCATAGACAAGCTTTCGTAGAAGGATGGAATCACCATCATTTTTGAAGCGGCTATGCCATCAAATTTATCTTGGTCAGATACAAAGCCCAACGAAATAATATCATCACGTTCAGGCGGTTGTAACTCTCCTGTTCCCATCAAAACCAATTTTAAATTTTCGTTTGTTCTTTGTTTTAATTTTAAAAAATAATCATATAAAATATGACAACCTTTTTTTTCAGTCATGCGTCCTACATAAAGTAAAAACGGATCTTCAATATGATATTTATTACGAAATCGTTGAGCTGAAATATTCTCCGGTAATGCAACACCCACACCACCGATTTCGTCAAACATAGGATGATGATGAAATAATTCGGTCACAAAAGCTTGTTCCTCTTCCGTATTATAAAAGATTCCTTTTGGAAGATGAAAAACACTTCTGAAAATTCCTTTATAAATTGGCGGTTCATCATGTGCTGTAGGAATCAAAATGCTTTTTTCAGGAACAATTTGCAAGCCGGCATATGTTGTAAAGTACAAATAAGTAAAAAAGATAAATACATCGTAATTCTGTTTATTATACTCTATAAAACGGATCATTTCAAATGATACAGGCCCCTGTTGCATCATCCAATTTATATCATTTACATAACCAAATGCGCCCTCTTTTGATTCAGAAAACCACGGAAAAGGAAAATTATCTCTGGTACATACGCACGGAAAGCGATGGACTATCACATTGTTTATCATTTCCACACCGGATTGATATTCATTTTCCCATGTGTGATAATTTTGGGCACAGGTTGTTAAAACGGAAACTTCATACTGATCAGTCAAACGTTCCGCAAGCTGTCTGCAATGAAGCTCTGCACCACCATTTATCTCATGACCATACCGTTGAACAACAAAGGCTATTTTTTTTCGTTTCATAAACACAAATCCTTTATTATTTTTTCAAATTGTGCACCGATAACTTCTTCAGATAATTCTTGCAACCGTTCTTGTTGTTTCCTAATAATTTCGGATCGAAATTCATTATTTTCAGTCATTTGAATCATCATTTCTGCAATTAACGGATAATTTTTTTCGTAAAACAAAATACCGCTTTTTCCTAACGTCTCAGGAATTGCGCTGGAGCCGTATGCTAAAACAGGTAAATCAAAATACATCGATTCCAAAAGCGGAACACAAAAGCCTTCATGTTCACTCATGGATAAAAATAAATCTGACCCTTTATATAGAGAAGTCATAACTTCATAGCTGACTTTTCCTGTAAAAACAACATCATTTTGTAACCCAAGTAATGCAACAAGGCTCATTAATTCATTCAGATATTTTTCCATTCCCTGATAAGAACCCACTAAAAACAATCGGCTTTCCGGCCGGAGTTTATGATATAGATAAAATGCTTTGATTACATCTTCTTGTTTTTTATTGGGAGCAATTCTACCTAAGAAAAGAATATTCTTCTTTCCTTTCATTTGAGAAAGAAGTTGTGGATGATATAATTGACTTATTTTTTTAAAATCATAAAG
>JAZQHN010000215.1:0-8593 GCA_045540615.1 Clostridia bacterium | reverse complement strand
TTTAACAATGAGTCTGCTGCGATTACGCTATTGGTTTGTTCTACATAGGTTTTTACATAGTCTTGGGTCAGATCCGGTGTTGTCGTGGCAAATGCTGTCAGCCCGGTACAAAGCAACAACATCACCAACATGATACTTACTGATTTTCTTAACATTTCTTGCATTTTAAAACACTCCTTTTTTTTTATCTTTCTAACCGTTCTGATTTATTACATTTCAGATCCGGATAAGAAACAGTTTTTCTTGCCCAATAAACAGCATTCCTGATAATTTGCTGAATATCTTTGTGATAGAATGTGGGATAGGTTTCATGCCCCGGTTGGAAATAAAATACCTTTCCTGCCCCTCTTTGGTAACAGCATCCGGAACGAAATACTTCTCCGCCCCGATACCATCCAATCATAATCAATTGATCGGGTTCCGGAATCCCGAAGGGTTCTCCGTACACTTCTTCCTGCTCTAATTCAATACAAGGACCAACTCCCTGTACAATCGGATGATAAGGTGCACACACCCATAGCCGTTCGTGATTATTTTCCTCATCCACACGCCAATTCAGGTTGCAAGGCGTTCCCATTAGCAAATGAAACGGCTTTGCATTATGGGAAGAATGAAGAAAGATAATGCCCATTCCCTTGAGTACCGCCTGCTGAATTTTTACAGCAAGTTCATCCGGTACTTCATGGTGAAACATGTGTCCCCACCAAATCATAACATCTGTTTCTTCAATGATTTCATCTGTCAGTCCGCAGTTTTCTTCATCTAAGGTAGCACAGCGAACAGTAATGTCTTCACATTCCAGGAACTTTGCAATGACTTGATGCATTCCGTCAGGATACAGTTTCTTTACTTCTTCGTTGGTCTTTTCCCAACGAAACTCATTCCAGACAGTAACGTGAATCATGATTCTCCTCCTTTATAAATTAGTCCAAATGATAAATTTCATAATTAGTAATAGGAATCGTATCGCTATCCACACCCTGTTGTTCTTCCGTTTTAATTCCCGTAATAGGAACCGGCTCTAAATTGTTTGTACAAAAAGCAAATACTTTTGCATCATTTCCTGTCCACACCACTTCAATTTCCTTAGTTTCTCCGGGTAAAATGGTTTCTTTTCTGATGCTCTTATTCAGACAGTACTGATTTTGATACTCTGCAGCAACCAGGCAAACTTCAAATGCTTTTGTTCCGTTATTTTTAATGGGAACAGAATATCCTGCCGTTGTTTTCTTCACATTATTAAGTACTTTCAGTACAGAAGATGCAGATTCGGGAATTGTATCCAGCAAGGTTACCGTTATGGTACCTCTGTCTGGAATTACATCAAAGTAGGCATATCCGTCTTTAACGGTTAGGTTACCGCTGCCCCCTTCATAAGTAACCGTTCCTGCTTTCACGTGCGGTTCTACCTCCATTTTCAAGGTAAGAGGATGGTCATAAAGCACATTGTCCAATGAATCGGTAAGAGTCAGCTTTACCACACCTTCTTTGGAAGATAATACCTTTAAGGTTGCACTTTGCTTTTCCCGTAAATATTGAGTTGCTTCATTCAAGCTTGCAATCCAAAGAGAATCTCTCTTAGTATTAATATAAGCAAAATGATTCAGGGCAATTTCTTTTGGAGGAGGAGAATAGGAAGAACCTTCTCCCAAAATTCCGTGCCAAGTTTCCAAAATCCATTTTTTCTGATTGATTCCCTGATCAATCAAACCGTTCAGAGTTTCTGCTGTTGTATCGCTTTCCACCACATAGCTTGGAAGCTGATACCACTCCGTTTCAGAAGGAGATAAAGAAGCAAGTCCCGTTCCTCCTGTCCGGCCACTGAGCACACCGATTTTTTTCAGTTCATTAATACCTGTTTGATTGGATGCATTATAAGGCCAAACATAAGACACAATGTTCATTTTCGGAAACCGTTTTCTTAATTCTTCCGTTGCACCTGCTGTTTCTTCCCGAATATTTACAGAAGCATCTGTGTTCAGATTTTTGTGCTTATAAGAATGGCTGATAACATCCAACCGTCCTTTTTCAAACAGGCTTTCCCAGTCAGTCCAATTTTGAACACCATTCTGATGAAGTGCCATGGTTCCTTTCATGTCATATTCTTTAAACTGATTGCTGAACCATTGTGCTGAAGGCAAACAGGAATCGTCCATGGTAAAACTGTAAATAGCATCTTTGTTTCCATACACAGGACAAATTTCTGTTTCCGGTAAAATTTCAGGCAATACCTCATCTATCATAAAATATCCGATTCTCCAGATATTCTTTTTGTAACTTGCAGCATTTGCATTGGTGTCGTAACTTGCAGGGTTATTGACCGTTTTAATTGTAATAGTATGTTCCCCGTATTTCAAATCTCTGGTCAGTACCACGCAAGTTGCCATGGTATTCATATTGGCAACCTTTCCATGCAAATTATAATTGACTTCTTCACCGCCATCCACAGAATAGGTTAAATTTCCTGAATACGCACTTCCCAACAGATACAATCCGAAGCTTCTTCCTTTAAAAGTATAAGTGATGGTCTGACCACCCTCAAAGGTTTCAAGATAGGTTCCGCTTGGGAAACGGTAAGAATAAAGAGTTTCTTTTGTCCATCCTTTTGAACGAGTTCCGTTTTTGGTTGCATCCACGGTTATCGGACGGCCATACACATAATCACTCTTCGGTTTTTTATTTTCTAAGGGGATTTTGTAATACAGATCAGGATTTTCATCCAATTTCTTTGCAATATAATCGCTATACAGTTGATACCCTGCATCAGAAGGATGAGTTCCGTCTATACTCAATGTTTTTGTCCATTCTTCTGTTGTAGTCTTTCGTTCATTCCAGATATATTCATCCAGGTCAATACAGGAAATTCCGTAATACTCTGCCACTTCTTTATGAACCGCTTTGGAAAACTGAAGATTCGCTCTATTTGACTGAGTTGTTAAAACAAAAATCACAGCCGGTTGTTTGGGAAGAGCCTCTAACTGACGGACAATAGTTTCCATGTTTTCCCATACTTCTTTTTTACCGGCTTCTGTAGTACAGCGGTTTGCATCATTCACTGCAAATTCCACAAACACCACATCAGGAGCATAATCCCCCACTTCACTGTTGATTCTCCATTGCCCGAAAGAAGAAGGAGTTCCTCCGATTCCCGCATTGATTTCTTTTACCTTCTTATTCGGATATTTCTTTTTGTAATAGTCGTTCACCAACCGAGTAGACCAACGGTACTTGGCATTGGTCGCCCCTACTCCCTGGGTAATAGAACCGCCGATGTAACCAATTACCAATTCTCCGGAAGAATTGTTCAGATTATCAGTACCCTTTGATGTAGCAAAGACGGGAAAGCTACTCAATAGCAACAAACCGGTTAATAGTAAACTGATTATTTTTTTCATTTTTATACCTCCTCGTATAATATTTTTTAGATATACTTTTATATACAAAATATCAATCGGTTTGGTAAACCTATGATATAATTGACTTGGTGTCAATCAGGTAATAGTTCTTTCATCTCCTGCTGAACCTTATGGGTTGTTTCATAATAAGTCTGTTCCCCTGATATGGAAGTTAACATAGTAACTTTTCTGTTGCCAACTCACATACTGGTTCTTCACAGTAAGCAAAAAGAATCCTTTCTACTATGACATCTTGTTCCTTAGATACAATTTTAACAGGTCTTGAAGCAACCTCTGTGTATGGTGATAACCTTGTTTATTTTCTAAGGGAAGATGCCGCATTATTTTACCACCTTAAATTCATTATAAAACTTAACCATTCAAATGTAAATGCTTAAAATAGAAAAGTTTTGTTTCAAAAGGACATTTTTATTAATACAATTTCTTTTACTTTATGCACTATTGAATATATTTTCCATCTTTGAAAATTTTTTCTTTTTTGAATATTATTCCAATGGATACGAATCACTCAAAATAGCAAATTAAGAGATGACCCAGTCTGTAATTTCATCATTTATTTTGACCTCAATTATTGAAAAAAACGAACCTATTTTACAAAGCAACAGAAAACCGCCCGGGAATATTGAATTCCCCGAGCGGTTACTTGTTTTTTCTCAGCATATCACATATTTATTGATTTTCAAGCAAGATAAATGATATACTATTTGATATCAAATTCAAAATGGATTTCTTTTTCCGATAATTTATATCGTTCTAAAAGTGCAGGACCGCAAGAATTTGAACCAATACCCGAATTTTTATAATCAATACGAACATTAGTACAACCATCTTTTCTTAACTCATCCTGGTGGCTTGCTTCATATAGAATTTTTGAATTATAATGCGATACATTAATTTCCATAAAATCCTTTGTTTCAAAAGAAAGTCCGTTGCTTATATTAAGGATCTTGGTTTTATAGTGATTTCCGTGTTCTTGCGGCATGATGTAGTTGACATATTCGCTATCAGCATCACTTTTGTACCAGTCGATCATAGAGCCATGGTGCATATCACAATAGCTCTCATATGGACCCATACCAAAGTACTCAAATTTCGACTTTTCATAAGGGATTTTAAACTCAAATCCAAGCCTTGGAAGCCAAATGCATTCTTCTTTCACCTTCCCGTCGAGAACAACAGAAATTCTACCGTCTTTAAATACGGTATAGGTTACTTCATATCTGAAATAAGGTGTTCTGGAAACACCGGAAAGACTACCAGACACAGTTACCGAAGAACCATCCAGCCTGCAGTGATATATTTTATCAAATTGCTTATCAATATTTTCTCCCTGCCAAACATTAAACCAATACCATCTGCCTTTCACATCCATGCTTCTCTCGTTGTCAGTTGGTGCACGCATTGCTGTTATCCTGACAGGGGCTTTTAATTGTTCTTCTCCATTTTTTACTATACTTACAAAAGTTCCCAAATCCTTAGAGAACGTGTAAGCAAAATTGTCTCCTGAAAATCGAATGAAATTTTCATCGCAACATACATTTGCTGCTTGTTCCTCTTTCTCATTATCTAGTATTTCAACAGGAATCTGAAGTTGCTTTTGAGCGACACAATAACCGGTATTATCATAAAGATAACAATTTACATATGCGCCAAGTTTGCATTTTTGAGGTAATGCTATTTTTATTTTAGCGGTATTTTTAGGTTCAATGTCCAAAACAAGAGACTTTTCTTCTATTACTTCCCCATCCACCTTTAAAATATATTTAAAATGATATTCTGAAAAATTCGTAAAATCATATCGATTTAAAACAATTATTTCATCATTTTGCAAATAGCAATCCATATACTGATATGCTGCCTTAACTTCATAAGAACCGGCCTTTAAACTTCTGTCATGAAATACCATGCCGTCTGCACAAAAATTTCCGTCATGAGTCAGTTCGCCTTGGAAATCACCTCCGTATTTAGGGACTCCATCTATTAGTACAGTATGATCAACCCACTCCCAAACACAACCGCCAATAAGATTTTTATGTTTATAGATAAGTTCCCAATAATCACACACATCTCCAGGACCATTGCCCATAGCATGGGAATACTCGCATAAGAAAAATGGCATTTTAAAATCAGGATCTTCCGCTATTTTTTTCACAAAATCCAAAGCACTGTACATTCTCGAATGGATATCAGCTCTATATTTAAAGTCACGGACCTCTTCGCCATAAGTTTCCGGACAATCAGAAATTCGCGATGCATCTTCACAGTGCAAAAGTCTCATCTTATCATTTTCTTTTATAAATTTTATCATTTCCAAATGATTCTCTCCATGACCACTCTCGTTGCCTGTTGACCATGAGAATATAGAGCAATGATTTTTATCTCTGTGATAAGCTCTTTCCATTCGTTCTAAAAATGCATCTTTCCACTCTTTATTGGAACAAGGCCAAATTGAATTATTAAAACAATCATATCCTTTTCCTCCTGCTTCTCTGTTCACAAAGCCATGACACTCCAAATCGGTTTCAAGCATAACATAGATTCCGATTTCATCACACATTTCGAGTAACTTGGGTGTTGGAGGATAATGAGATGTCCGTATCGTATTAATATTTAATTTTTTCATTAAGATCAGATCATTTTTCAATTCTTCATCCGTCATTGTCCAACCGTTTACAGGATGAGTATCATGCCGATTCACCCCTTTCAGCTTTGTTTCTGTTCCATTCACAAGAAATTCGCCATTTTCTCCTATTGCATAAGTTACAAAGCCTACTTTTTGAGAAATAACCTCATCCTTATATTCAAATAAAAGCTCATACAGATATGGTTTTTCCGCATTCCATTTAACAGGATTACAAACTGTAAATCTTGCTGTTTTTTCAGCATTCAAAGAACCTAACACGGTATGTTCCTGATCTAATAAAGTGATTTTTGCAACTCCGTCAAACAGAATGTTTATTTCATTTTCTTTGGTAGTTATTTTAATATCTTTTATATGACCCCGAGGTCTTGTCAAAAGGTAAACATCTCTAAAAATTCCGTTATATCTAAAAAAATCCTGATCTTCCAAATAGCTTCCCGAACACCATTTCCGAACTTTTGCAATTACGGTATTTTCGCCTTTTTTCACATATTCTGTAATATCAAACTCTGCTTGAAGATGACTCCCCTGAGAATATCCGACATAAATATCATTTATAAACAATTCAACACAACTACAAACACCTTCAAAAACAATGTAGGTATTTCGGTTTGTATCCACTATATTAAAGTTACGTTTATAAATACCCATAGGATTTTCTGTAGGTACAAACGGAGGGTCGCAAGGATAGGGATATGCGGCATTGGTATAATTTGGATTTTCATACCCTCTGGACTGCCAGCAAGACGGCACGTCTATCTTATTCCATTCTTTTTGGATATATTTCTCCTCGAAATCACGCTCATAAAACTGGAAATCCCATATTCCGTTTAACATAACACATCCGTTTTTAGAAATATAGTACGCTCTTTGCGGTTCCCGATTTTCACTTAAAAATTTTAAATTTTCATATTTTCTCACAAAATTTTTCCTCCCTAAATTATAAATTGACATTGCATTTACGTTTATGATATAATTATATTATAAATTATTTTCATTTTCAACATAAATATATTAAAAATTATATAACTATATTAAACAGGGTGAGCAATGTGAAAATACGAATCTACGAAAAAAATCAATTGGATTTTTTCCCACTTTATTCCAATGGCATTGATATTAATTTCATACAGCCTAAGGTAGTCCGTCCTGACGGATTCGAATATCATCAAATTTTCCTTGTTGATTCAGGAAACGGAATTTTAAATGTCGGAAACAAGACGTATCATTTATGCAAAAATGATTTATTTTACCTCTCCGCCAATACACCTCATGAATATCATGGTATAGATCAAAATTTCAAAACGAGCTATCTGTCATTTTACGGGGAAGGATTCAAAAAAATATGTAACTATTACCATTTAAAGGGTTATCACGTTTACAAAAACAAAAATTATGGTGTTATAAAAACCGCACTTGAACGCTTATTTATCGCCTTTGATACAATATACGAAACATCTGCTTTATGTGCAAAAACCTTTTCAACTGTAATCACCTATTTTGATGAAGCATATAAAAAAGAGTTTTCTCCAATGGAAAAAGTCTATAATTATATTGAAGCAAACCATTCAAAACCGATTACATTAGACGATATTTTAACCATCTATCCTTATTCCAAAACAAAGTTATGTCGTGATTTTAAAACAAATTATCATGTAACGGTATTTCAAATGTTAACAGAGATAAGGCTACGACACGCAAATCATATGATTAACGCCAACCCAAACATAAAATTAAAGGACATTGCCGAATCATGCGGATTTCGTGATGTAAGTTATTTTTGCAAAATGTATAAACGGGTTTATAAACATAGTCCTAAAACATCAGAAAACATATATGACGATAGAGTTTAACAACTAATTTTGATATGCACCATGTATAGGCTCGTCGAAAGGTCTGCAAACCGCAACTCTTTCACCAGCCTGCCCCTAAAGGGGCTTTTTTATTTGCTTCCTTCCACTGGCTCACCCGTAAACGGGTCTATAAATTCTTTCATACTCATTTGATCTGTAGATATATCTTCTTGTAGCTGATTCCTTATATATTGCTCTATTGCCTTTTTGTTTCTTCCCACCGTGTCTATATAATATCCTTTGCACCAAAATTGACGATTTCCATATTTGTATTTTAAATTTGCATACCTATCAAATATCATCAACGAACTTTTTCCTTTTAAATACCCCATAATTTGTGATACACTATACATTGGCGGTATTGATACAAGCATGTGAATATGGTCTGGACAGGCTTCTGCTTCTATGATTTCTACTTTCTTTTGTTCGCATAGCTTTCTCAAAAATTCGCCTATATCCTTTTTTATTTGACCATATATTTCTTTCCGTCTATACTTTGGTGCAAATACTATGTGATAATGACACCTATAACTTGAATGTGCTGTTTGCTTAATTTCATTGCTCGTTTTCTTAAACATTGTTAAAAACCTCCATGATATTTTTTAGTAATGCGGTCGCCAAACCTTTTACTATTATATCATAGAGGTTTTTCTCTTGCTAAAGCTTTTTATCCTCCCCCAGTA
>JAZQHN010000214.1:0-2406 GCA_045540615.1 Clostridia bacterium | reverse complement strand
ATCCCTTACAAATTTGAAATCCAGTTTGTTGCCCACATAGGTCGTATACAGGGTCGGCAGCGGAGCAAGAAGAACGATCAGACACAGCAGCGGGTGGAACAGATAAAGGGAAACCGCAATCGTAACCACGGAAATCACTTTTGCCAAGATTACATACCCTTCAATCATAACACCTCTTTGCAGGGAGCTCCATTCGCCGCCCATGGAATCAAAACTTCTCTGGATCATATCATTGATTTTTGGAACTTCCATATAATCCGGATAGAGCTTTGCAATTTTCTTAAACAATTTCGTCTGAAATTTTTCCTGCAGACGATGGTCCTGTACCTTGCTCAAGCGTTCAATATCTTCCCCGCCATACAGATAACGGTTGATAATATCGCTCACAAATTTGATTACCCAATACACTACCGCAAGTCCAATCAAAGATACCAACTGAGCAGTGGCAGGTGTGACGGATTCCGCATAAACATTTACCTTGTCAATATATTCTCCCCAGATAAAAGCCGTGATTGGCTGTAAGATACTCAAAGCCAGGGAAAGTCCTAAGAAAATACCGCACATCGCCTTAGCAGAGGAAAATACATAATGAAAAAGTTTTGCCAGATACGATAATTTCGGTGTGTTTTCTTTTAAAATGTCTTTTTCAAAAACTGCTGTACTGTCATTAAATTTTATTCCATTTTTAGTCATTGCCAACGTCCTCCTTTCCATTGCGCGTATACCATTGCTTCTGTGCCTGGAACATGTTTGCATAAATTCCATTCAGCTGCATCAGTTCCCTGTGTGTTCCAGATTCCTCAATCTTTCCTCCATGGATGACAAAAATCCTGTCCGTAATCATGGTGGAACCTAATCTGTGTGTGATGAATAATGCAGTTTTATTCTGAACCATGCCGGCAAATTCATGGTACAGATCTGCTTCTGCCATCGGGTCAAGCTGGGAAGTCGGTTCGTCCAATAAAAGAACTGGTTTGTCACCCATGAAAGCACGGGTCATCGCGATTCGCTGCCACTGACCGCCTGAAATGTCAACTCCGCCTTCAAAATCCCTGCCAAGCAGTGTGTCGTATTCCTTCTCAAACAGTTCCACAAAACCATTTACTTTTCCTTTAGCTGCAGCGGCTTTAATTTTCTCGTCATTGTCCATTTCTTCAATGTTGCCGACTCCGATGTTTTCCTTAATCGTAATGCTGTATTTCGAAAAATCCTGAAAAATCGGACCAAATACTTTTGCACGCACACTTGTTGGATAATCCGTTAAGTTTTTACCGCCTATGAAAATCTCTCCTTTATCTGGTGTAAACAGTCCAAGCAGCAATTTAATCATTGTGGATTTTCCTTCGCCATTTTCACCTACAATGGATACTTTTTCACCATTGTTTATCTTGAACGTCAGACCTTTCAAAATATATTTTTCCGTTCCCGGATATTTGAACCAGACATCTTTAAATTCAATATCAAAATTTTCTGGTAAATCCACCTCTGTACCTTCTTCATCTTCTGACAAAGAGAAAAATTTATCATAATATTCAAAAGTTTTCACATGTAACACCGAACCTTTGAATATACCAGCAAAACTATTCAACTGAAAATAGATTTCCGCAAACATCAAGTTTGTCAATGAAACAAAAACACCGATGCTTATCTGTCCTTGTGCAAACAGTACCAGTAACAAAACAACATTTAACACAGAACCAATTTTTGTGAAATTACTTCCCAGCAATACTTTTCGCAGATTCTTAAAATAATATGTTTCATAATCTCGGTTCCTCTCGTTCAGTCTGCTTTGGTATGTATCAATCAGATACTCTGCATTTTGATACGCTTTTAATTCTTTAGAATAATTTCTGGACTTCAAATAACTACCTAAAATACCGTATTTTCTTTCCTTTTTCCAATATGTTTCCAATTCTTCATAAATATTGTAATTATTTTTTGTTGACACATAAGTTTCCAATAAAAACGGGACTAAAATCGTAAGTAACAGCCACCAGCGGATTTTGAAAATGTAAATCAGGGAACCTATACTGGCAATTAATGCCGCCACTCTCCAATAGATATACATTGGGAATAGATGTCTGACCGCATTTTCAGTTCTATTGTAAGCCTTATCGATGATTTCCATTGATTCCTCGTGTTCGAAATGCTCATATTTCATTTTTTTGAGTTTTTTTAACATGCGTGCACGGTGTGCAGTTCGCAGAATCAACTGGGAATTCGGCTGGACATAATTAAATATGATACCAGTGAGCAGCTCTGGTAGAAGTGCCACCACAATAAATAAAATCAGGTAAACTGCATAACTTGAAAATTTCATTTCTCCATTTGCTACGGCAAGTCCTCCATCGAGGATATTCTGATTGACGTAAATGCCAATCGGGGTTAGTAATCCATTTAGAATCG
>JAZQHN010000213.1:0-5300 GCA_045540615.1 Clostridia bacterium | reverse complement strand
CCTCGGGCATTTTGTAGTAGCCCTTCATAATGTTGAAGCCTCGTGCTACAAATTCACCGCTTTCACCGTCAGGAAGCTCCTCTCCGGTTTCCGGGTCAATGATTTTACATTCTACACCGGGGAAAGCACTTCCTACCGTTTCGACTCTATGGTCAATATCTTCATTGACTTCGCCCATGGTACAGCCGGGAGCCGCTTCTGTCTGACCATAAACAGAGATGATTTCACGCATATTCATTTCGTCTGCCGCACGGCGCATCAAATCTGCAGGACAGTTTGCTCCTGCCATAATTCCCGTTCTCATATACGAAAAATCGGTTTTGGCAAAATCTTCATGATTAAACATGGCAATAAACATGGTGGGAACACCGTTAAAACAGGTGATATGCTCATCGTTGACACAAGCAAGGGATGACTTGGGTGAGAAATAGGGAATGGGGCAAAGGGTTCCCCCGTGTGTCATCATTGAGGTCATGGACAGCACCATTCCGAAGCAGTGAAACATAGGAACCTGAATCATCATACGGTCTGCGGTGGACAAATCCATTCTGTCCCCAATGGTTTTTCCGTTGTTCACAATATTGCGATGAGTGAGCATAACGCCTTTGGGGAAGCCTGTGGTACCTGAGGTGTATTGCATATTACAAACATCGTCAGGATGAACCAAAGAGGCACGTCTGCGTACTTCTTCAAGAGGAACCAAAGAGGAACGGGACAGCATTTGCTCCCAGGTAAGACATCCGTCCATGGAAAAGCCTACTGTTACTACATTCCGAAGGAAGGGCAGATTTTTGGAATAAAGCGGTTCTCCAGGAGTCATGGTTTTCAGTTCCGGACACAGCTCTGCAATGATTTCTTTATAATTAATATCCTTACAGTACTCAATCATGACCAATGTGTGAGTATCCGATTGCTTTAACAGATATTCAATTTCGTGAATCTTGTAAGCTGTATTTACTGTAACCAGGACAGCACCGATTTTTGTGGTTGCCCAAAAGGTAATAAACCATTCAGGTACATTGGTTGCCCAAACTGCCACATGGTCTCCCGGTTTTACCCCTAAAGAAATGAGTGCCGCAGCACATTCGTCCACATCACGGCGGAATTGCTTGTAGGTTCTGGTATAATCCAGAGTAGGGTATTTAAAGGCATATTGGTCAGGGTATTGTTCTACCATTTTATCCAGTACGTCGGAAAAAGTGGCGTCAATTACATCATATTTTTTCCATACAAAGGTTCCTGTTTTTGCTCTGTTATAATAGGTTTTATCATAAACCTTTTTCTCTCTTTCCAAAGAGGAGATATAATTGGAAAAATGGGTCAGAACAATATCAGCATCCTGAATATCCTCATTCCATGCAGCACAAAGATACCCTTCGAAGTTCAGAGAGGAAAGTGCACGAATCAGGTTTTCAACAGGAAGCTCACCTTCTCCGATTAATACGGTTTTGCCGTCTTTCATATCTCCCAGACGGACATATTTGATATAGGCACCCAATGTTTTAATGGTTGCCTCTGCCGTTTCTCCTGAACCAAAATAGGTTCCTCGTACATTCCAGGATGCACCGATAGCAGCAGAAGAGAAGAAATTGATAATTTCCAGCACCCGTTCTGTATCAGAAAGGAATCCCACTGTTTCCAGCAAAATACCCACATCGGATTTTTCTGCACGTGTAACAGCATAAGAAAGCTTTTCTTTTAAAAGATCGAAGGAAGCTTGCTGTTCAATGCGGATAATCACGTGGTCAATCCCGGCATTTGCCGCCAGGTTCACATATTTTAAAACAGTGTCAGCTGTTACAGCGTCACTTTCAACAGGATCGGGCATCCGAAGTGCGGGAACGGAGAGACCGCGATTAATCAGTTTTCTCTTTGCATCTGAGGTGTTTTCCCGACGTAAGATGCTGTCGTAATGCTGAACCCGTTCTTTGAGAGCATCATAAATTTCAAAGCCTGCAAACCCATAATCGTATGCATATCGGCATGTATCAAGAAAGGATGCACGGTTTACATTTTTGGTTGAAAATACAATTTTCATGTTATGCCTCCTCAGCTACAATTTTATTGAGAGCATTGAGATATGCTCTTATGCTTGCGGCAACAATATCAGTAGAAATACCATTTCCGGAATAAAGCTTTCCGTTGTTCCGAAGCTTTACTACGGCAGAACCCAATGCTTCTTTTCCTTCGGTTACTGCCTGAACCTGAAAATCATCCAGCTCGTAATGGTGGCCGATGCATTGCTCAATTGCACGGAAGGCAGAATCAATGGAGCCGTCTCCTGTGCTGACACCGCTGATCAACTCGTCATTGCATTTTAAGGTTACCTGGGACATGGAACTGGTTAAATTACTGCTGTTTGTAGTATAATTTTCCAAATGATAGGTAGAGGGAGCCTGCATAGCAGAGCTTGCAATCAGAGCTTCCAATTCCTTTGCACCTACTGCCCCCTTCTTTTCGCATACATGGAGCAATGCTTTATGAACATTTCCGCAATCGGATTCGGACAGATCGTATCCCAAAATATGTGCAGCTTGGGTAATTTGAGCCAGGGTGCTGTCAGAATCAAGCAGAATTTTTTTCTTTTCACTGACAGTTTGCTCCGATTCATATGAAGTATGATCAATGCTTTTTAACATATCATCAATGCTTGCATGAATCTTTGTGTAATTCAAGTTTGTGGTTGCTCCGATTTGGGCAGAGCATGCATTGATTGCGTCGGAAATTTTTCCTGTTAACAGAACATCCTTTCCTGCCATGGCACATTTTAAGCCTTCTGCTCCACTCTTAATTGCTGCAACAGCCGAAGCTACGCCCATATGAATTCTGTCGGAAACCTGAACATAAACAGGGAGGGAAATGGCTTCTTTTACAGCCTGAACCATTTGGACTGTTTCTTCCGGTAAAGATGTTCCTGCTTCGTCGCAAAGAGTAATCAGGGTTGCACCATTTTCTTCAGCAGCTTTGGCTGCGGTGATCAGAAAATCCTTGTCTGCCCGTGTGGCATCCAATGCAGAAAATTCCACATCATTACAAAGAGCCTTAGCAATTTTTGTCAGCTCAATGATTTTTGTTATCATTTTATCGGCTTTGATATGATACGTATATTCCATTTGAACGGTGGAAACGGGTACTTCAATTTGCAGTCGGGGATGATTTGCTTCTTTCACACATTCCCATGCCGCCTTTACCTCTTCTTCGCTAAAGCCTACAGGAATGGCAACGGCTGCATTTTGAACATTTTGAGCAATGGTTTTGTCAATAATCGTATCCTCCCGAAAATTTTTAATGGGAGGAAGCTCAACGGCATCTGCCCCTAAATTATCTGCACAAACAGCAATGGCTGTTTTTTCACGGAACAGCAAGGAGACTTCCCGTTCTTCGGAAAGCTTTTTCAACGTAATGTCCGTAATCATAATTTTGTTCATTTTGAAAACCCCTTTCAAATTAAAATAGATTGTTTTCACCAACAAAAAAACGCTCGCGTCTCTTCATCGGTTCAAAGAGACGAAAACGTTACAGATAAATCATGTTTCCGCGGTACCACTCTTCTTCATCCCTTGGGATGCACTCAGATGCTATCACATCTTCACTCTGTTACGGGAGTTCCCGTCTGCCCCTACTAAATGGTTCACGGCAGCCGCTCCGCGGTGAGTTCTGCAACTCTTTCCCAATGTCTCGCACCACACGACATCTCTCTCAAGGCGAAAGGACTTTGCGTACTATTCCGCATCACTGCGTTTCATTGAATCTATTGTAACATAAGCAATTTTATTTGTCAAGAAATTTTTGAAAAATTTTTATTTTTGTACTAAAAAAACGGGATTTTTTCTGTTTTAAATGGATTTTTTCCATTTACAAGAAAATAAATTTATGTTATACTGAACATAATTCGTTAAGCAGAGGAAGTGAAAGAAATGAAAAAAATTCGTGTTGGTGTTGTAGGATTGGGGCATAGAGGCCGTGCTATGTTTCGTTTGTCTGCAGAGGGGTTTGACTGTGTTATTCCTGCTGCCGCCTGTGATATTAAGCCTTCAAACTGGTACGAAAAGCAGTGGCTTTCGGATGCACCGTTTTCAGAATTGTTTCCCGATACCGTTTTTTATGAGGACTACGAAACAATGCTTGAAGAAGCTGATTTGGACGTTGTGATTGTAGAAACAGGTGCGGATATTCACGCGGAATTTTGTGTGAAGGCATTGGAGAAAAATATCAATGTATTGTCTGATATCCCCAATGTGGCAAGTTTGAAAGAGGCGGAGCTGTTATGGAAAGCATCAAAAGAGTCAAAAGCGGTCATTTCCACAGGAGCAAACCCGAATGAACAAAAGTTTGCCGTATTGTTGCAGGAGTTTTATCAAAAAGGCTTGCTGGGAGACCCTTATTGCATGGAAGCGGAATACATTCATTGGTCTTTGCCCAAAAGCGATGAGCATGTTCATTTAAATGAAAACGGAGATTGGAGAAAACTGCTGATTCCTATCCGTTACTGTACCCATTCCTTGGGGCCATTATTGAAAATTTTGAAAGAGGAGCTTCGTTATGTGAGTTGCTTCGGAACAGGTCCCCGAACGGAGGATTCCAACAATAAAGATGATATGATGTGTGCACAGTTTCAGACAGAATCGGGGGTTATCATCCGTTTGATGAGAAATGGCAGATGCAGAGCAAAAATCGGACATCACAATTATCGGGTATTCGGAACGGAAGGATACATGGAACGGATTGACCGTTTTGATAAACCGGTGATACGCTATAATTCTATGAAGGAATTAGATACGGAGCTAAAAGAAATTGGCGGAGAATTTATGCCTCCTGCTTATGCAGATAATGAAAAAGCAACAGGTCATGGGGGAATGGATTATGCCCTTCTTGACCATTTCTATCAAGCAATATTAAAGGGGCAAGCGGCTCCTATCAGTTTAAAAGAAGGGCTTGCCATGACTCTTCCCGGAATTTATGCGGAGGAATCTGCAAAGAGAGGCGGGGAAGTGCTGAGAATGAAATATCCTTGGGACGAGGATTGGACAACGGAATTATAATATTGTATTAGTAAAACAAGAAAAGGTGGTGTAGCAAAATGCACACACCACACAAGGCAAAAAATCGCTTAATAAAGCCTTTTAATGCATCCGATAAATCAAAATAAACAAAAATTTAAGGAAGAAATTCGTCATTTAACGAATTTCGATGATAAAATGCCTTGTGTTTTGAACAAACTTCGCCTCTCGACGTACCTACGTACGCCTTCGGGTAACCCAACAAAGCCCTTGAAATGTGCTTTGCTGGCTGAGTATGTC
>JAZQHN010000212.1:0-3347 GCA_045540615.1 Clostridia bacterium | reverse complement strand
TGGC
The DNA here is from genome assembly GCA_045540615.1 of Clostridia bacterium. Taxonomy (GTDB): domain Bacteria; phylum Bacillota; class Clostridia; order HGM11514; family HGM11514; genus SIG438. Next base: position 3,343 of record JAZQHN010000212.1, on the reverse strand, counting down.
TACGATCCGACTTATCATTCACATGACCATAAACAACCACTTCTGTTACATAATCAATCCGACCAATCAGATTTTCAATTTCCTCAGGGAAAATATTTTTTCCGTTATCCAATACAATCAGATTCTTTTTTCGACCTGTAATCATCAACTGTCCACGCTCGTTCAGTCTGCCATAATCTCCCGTTCTGAACCAACCGTCTTCAGACAGCACTTCTGCTGTTTGCTCCGGCTGTTTGAAATAGCCCAGCATAACCACATCGCCCTTAACGCAGATTTCACCATTTCCATCCTCATCCGGATCATCAATTCTGATTTCACAACAGCTCAGAGGATACCCAACGGTTCTGCAATCATTGCTGTCATCACGGTTTACCGAAACCAAAGGAGAACATTCCGTAATTCCGTAACCATTTAACAAAGTTACACCGATAGAATCAAAAAACTCTCCCAATTCAGGACGAATGGGTGCACCGCCGCAAACAATCTTTTTCAATTCACCGCCGAACACTTTATGAATCGAGGCAAAGAAGGTACGGCGAAGGTCGATTCCCACCTTACGCAGTCCGTTACTTACCTTAATCATAACTCTCAATTTACCATCAGAACCGGATTTCTTTGCAGTTGCCCAAATTCTGTTATAAAACACTTCAACAAAGGCAGGCACCAGATAAATATGTTCCGGTTTGTATAATTCCAAATTTTTCACTACATTTTTCAGGTTATCATTAATACACAGTGTAACGTGATGATGAATCGCAACCAAGATACCTGGAATTGCTTCATATGTATGATGATAAGGAAGCACTGATAATCCACGGTGGAAAATAGTGGATACCTGCAAACCGTAATAGATTCCGCTGACAATATTATGCTCTGACAGCATAACCCCTTTTGCCATTCCTGTGGTACCGGAGGTATACACCAACAGCTTCATTGCATTATGATCAACGATCTGAGAGGTATAGCTTTCATCTCCCTTTTCAAACTTTTCTTTTCCTGTTGCCATCAGTTTAGAATAAGAGAGAAAACGCCCATCTTCTGAATCTTCTTCCCTGTCAATTCCAATAAAATAGCGAATTTTGGATAAAGAATCCAATTGTTCCATTAATCTTGCTTCTTGCTTTTCAGAATAGAACAAAACTGTACTTTCACTGTCTTCTAAAATATTCAGCACGTCACCAATAGGAAGTTCTTTATCAATGGGAACATATACGCTATCACTCTTTAATACAGTCAAATAAGTGCAAATCCATTCATATCTGTTTTCGCACAAAATCGCAACATGTTCCTTTGAAACTCCTAGGCTTGCCAACCCTGTTCCCAAAGAATTTGTTTGCAATTCAAATTCCCGAAAGGTAACAGCGCATTCCTGTCCTTTATGACGATAACGATAAGCATCCTGATCACCAACAGCTTCAACTGCTTGACTGATCAATGCTTTGATGCTGTCTACCGGTTGCACTTTGTTCAGTTTAAATCCATTCTTTTTCATGAACATACCCCTTTATTTTCTTATTATTTTTAATTGCCAAAAAATCGGCATCATTTAGTTCATCTGAGATAAGCCTCACTTACCGCATCAGCCGCATGACCTAACAATACCGGATCTGCGGGATAATCCTCAATTGCTCCTCCCGGTCCGATATACCGAACCAACTCATTTCGGTAAAAATACAATCTATATTCCTCCTGATCTAAAAACACAAACGCAAAAAGCAATTCTCCGGTTTCGGGATGAAAATAATAATTCCTTTCATACCGAATTCCGCCCTCACCTGCCGCATACTTTAATTTTACGACTGTTTCGCCGTCATAATACCAGGTTTTTTGTCCTTCTGTTACAGGACTCAAAGATTGATTCTCTGTAATGCTGTAGTAAACAGGCCGTACTGTATTCACTACATATTCTTCCACACTTTGAAGCAGTTCCTCTGTTTCGTTTTCCACTGTAGGAACAGCTGTTTGATGCACTTCTGCTGTCACTCTTTCTTTTTCGGGAGCTTCCGTCTTTTGCTCTGTTACATTTTTGGTAATATTAATGGTACATCCTGATAAAAAAAGCATCGTTGTCAATCCCATGAAAAGCAATCGTTTTTTCACAAATCCTCCCCCTCATTCTGTAAAAAATTTCATATAGTTTTATTATACAAAAAATTTGTCGAATTGTCAATGAAAAAGGAGTTTTAGCATATTTTTTCGTTTTTTGGGCTCTGATAACAAATAAAAAACGCCCAGTTTGGACGTTTTTTTACATTACTGTATCTGCTATGCAATTCCTTTTACAATCTAGTCACTAGCGCTTTCAAATTATTACATCAATTTTTTCATATGCTCAATGGCGGCTTTTTCCAATCGACTGACCTGAGCCTGGCTGATACCAATAGAATCCGCTACCTCCATCTGCGTTTTCCCCTCAAAAAAACGCAGAGTAAGAATGTGTTTTTCCCGCGAATTCAAATTTCGCATCGCTTCCCGCAAAGCAATTTCTTCAATCCAGTTTTCGTCACGATTTTTCTCATCACTGACTTGATCCATGACAAAGGTAGTATCTCCCCCATCATGATAAACAGGTTCAAACAAAGAAACAGGGTCCTGAATCGCATCGAGAGCAAATACTACATCTTCTTTTTCCATTCCCATTTCTTTTGCAATTTCTTCAATGGATGGGTCACGGGATAAGGATAAAATCAGACGTTCCTTTGCCTGGAGTGCCTTATATGCCGTATCACGCAAAGAACGGCTGACCCGAATAGCATTGTTATCCCTGAGATAACGTCTGATTTCTCCGATAATCATAGGCACCGCGTATGTTGAAAATTTTACGTTTTGAGTAACGTCGAAATTATCAATAGATTTAATCAATCCGATGCATCCAATCTGAAATAAATCATCTGCACTTTCTCCCCGATTGTGAAATCGTTTAATCACACTTAAGACCAATCTTAAATTTCCTCTGATGAATTCTTCCCGGGCGAGCTTGTCTCCTTGTTTGATTCTGACAAACAACGCGTCCTTTTCCTCATTTGTCAATACAGGTAACTTTGCAGTATTCACACCGCAAATCTCAACCTTATTGAGCATGATAGACCGTCCCTTCCGTTGCCTTCATTTTGTTTTCATATAAAGTATTGACTATTTTTGGAAAAGGTATACCAATTTAAAACAAAAAACCGACCGGAATTTTCTCCGGTCGGACATGTCATGTACCATTAGATATTGAACTTATCGTGAATTGCGATGACAGCTTTTTCTGCATAGCGTTCCTCCACCAACACAGAAACCTTGATTTCAGAAGTAGAAATCATCTGAATGTTAATATTTGCATCGTACAATGCTTCAAACA
>JAZQHN010000211.1:0-8395 GCA_045540615.1 Clostridia bacterium | reverse complement strand
GGGCCTGCATCGGTCAACGCCAGATATGAAGAGTGGAATAATCTGTTTTTGGAACGGATGCAAAAAGAAAATGCGCCTCTTGATTTCTTCTCCTGGCATCGGTACAGCAAAGACCCCCGTGATATTGAAGACTGCGTTCATCTGATTCGGAATACATTGGATAAGTACGGATTTCATAACACTGAAAGCAATCTGAATGAATGGAACTATGTACGCGGTTGGACAGATGAGTTTTGTTATACAATAGAGCAGATTATCGGCATGAAGGGGGCGGCATTTTCCTCAGCAGTCATGTCACTTTGCCAAAGTGCACCCCTTGATATGCTCATGTATTACGATGTCAGACCCGGTGCGTTTAACGGTTTATTTGATTATTATACTTTTAGACGATTAAAAACCTATTATGCCTATCAAATGTTTTCCAAACTTTATCTTGCAGGAACTCAGATTGCAGTAGAAGGCGAAATAGATCAAATTTGTACCGTAGCCGCAAAGGGAGAAAAGGGAGTTTATACTATGTTAACCTATTTCTCCGAGGATGATGACAACAAAGAACAAAAAGAATTTGAAGTACAACTTCCGGAAGGATCCCAGGAACTGTTCCTGCTGGACGAAGAGCATGATGCAGAGCGTGTGATGAAATTTACCGGTTCTGCGGTAACCCTTTCCATGAAACCCAATTCCGTCATTTTAATTCATTCTAATTAAGGAAAGAGCCGATTCCCAATACAGGGAATCGGCATATTTTTTAGTTTATCTCATCTTCAGTAATATATACTTCCTTTAAATACTCTCCATCAATTTTTAATGTCTTGATTTCGTAAGGATTCATAGATACTGCATACTTCTTGCCAAAATAGCGAAGGATTACCTGTCCCTCATTTCCTTCCACTTCAGCCAGACGAATTACTGTATCTTCTCCCAACTCCTGCTTTTTCATCGCGCCCAACACAACACCCTTTCCTTCCAAAGAAACAAAGCTTTGCTCTGAGGGGAACATTCCCTCATGATTTGCCTCGCAAAGAACAATGGGAGGATTGTTAAACTGTTTTGCAAGAGCAGGGATATTGCATTCTTTCTGATGGGTTCCGATTACAATCCGTAAACTTCCTTCGTAAATTCCACGGCTGATATAAGGATAATCTTCCTCCTTTAATTCCGAATCCAAGCGCATATCTCCGTAAATACAGCTTCTGAGTATACTAAAGCCCAATTCATCCTTTTCCTTTGTGTAGGCAAAAATGCCCTTGGAAAGGAATGCAATTTCTCCCTGTTCATCATACATCCGAAGCCATTCTCCCATAGGCATATCGCTCGTGGTATCTCCTCTTTGTTCAGAGGCATAAGGAGAGGCAACCAGGTAAGTTTCATATCCTGTTTTGGAAACAAGCTTTAATGCGATGTGCTGTTCATTCCAGTTAACCGAGAATTTTACATCAAAAAAGTCCATATCCTGATAGAAAGAATAATATAAAGTCAGAAGAGAATCACGGAAACGGTAGTCTGCCTTGATTACAGTACGGTATTGTCCTTTTTCCACCGTTTTGATACCCATAAGGGTAAAGGGTTCCAATTCTTTTCCGTATTCTGTAACATTAAAGCACTCCGAATCTGCCAAATCCTCAAAGCATTTGGGAACTAAAATGTTTTGATAACTCTTCTTTTGCTTTTTGGAATAAAACTCTTCGATTAACCCCGTAGTTTCATTCAATTTTATCAAGAATTCCTCCGTTTCCAATTGAAACAGGGGAATATTTTTTTGTTTTCCTTCTCCGGTCTGAATTACCTTGAACAGCTTATAGCCAACAGGAGGAATTTCAGCCCGGAACATTACACGGGAACGAAATCCCGGAATTACCGAGGTTTCCAAAATAATCTGACAGGGATATTGGTTTCCCGCTTCATCTTCCAGTAAAATACCCCCTGTATATTCAGGAAATTCATGAAGCCATTGCAATTCCCCTTCCAAATAACCGTTATAGGAGGTTTCCTCCAAGTTCCAAACTACAAGATTCCAGGGGTTTTCCGGATTTTTTCCGGGAGTTTTGATTTTTTTGGTTACTGCCTGAAGATTCAGATGCATTCGTTCATTGGCGGTAAAAATCGCACGTCCAAGCTGATGATTGGCATCCGTATAAACATCCTTTGTGCTGGCACCACCCAAAATATCATGGAACTGATTAAACAGAATATCCTTCCAGCAAGCAGAAAACACATCTTTTTTATAAGGGATTTTCAGCAGTTTTTCTGCAATTACCGCCGCTTTTTCTGCGTTGGACACCGCATACTCTGCAACCCGATTTTTGGTTTTGATTTCACCCATATTAACATAAGGTCCAAAATTTTTGGTAATCATTTCAGTATTGACGGTAACGGTCGGTTCTTTTTGCAGTTCAAAATATCCCGCTACGGTAGAAAAAGGCAAATCATATTCCTTTTCCTTGTTCAGCTCGTGAATGTCCGCAATTGCCTTTTTGGTAGGAGCACCACCATGATTGGTTACACCGTACACCATCATTTCATCACAGGTTGCATCCTGCATCTTAGATTCTGCCAGCTCCACATTCTTTCTCATATCTTTATTATAAATCTCACTGTAATGCCCGATACGGAAGGCTTTTACCCAACTCCCATCCTTTCCTTTCCATAAAAAGTAGGGACTCTCCAAGGGGAAAAACCATTGCTCGGGACGACACATACAATAATACTCCATATGGCTTTTCTTCAAAATCTGGGGCGTCTGACTATTGTGGCCAAAGGAATCTACATTAAAGACAGAACGGGAAAATTGTCCGAAGTGTTCCATTAAATAAAGCTGCCCGTAAAGAGCATGACGGACATAACTTTCACCACAACCACTAAAGCAATCGGGCTGTACCCACCAACCTTCACAAAGCTCCCATCTTCCTTGTCTGACTTGTTCCTTGATTTCTTCAAACATTTCAGGATCCATTTCCCGAATCCATTCAAAGACGGGAGGAGTAGCAAAAGAATAGATAAAATCTTTATCTTCTTTCATTCTGTCCAAGGCGCTTTGAAAGGTGGAATGAATGGACGACATACCTTCCTCCCAGGTCCAGGTCCATACGGGGTCAAAGTGGGTACTTCCTATCATTACAATGCTTTTCATTATAAAAACTCCTTTTTTCTTTTTTTCTATTATACTAGTTTCATCAAGACAATTCAAGCCAGATTTCCCGTAAAAATCAGACAGATTTTAACATATCCATTCTTTGTACAAAAAAAGCTGTGTCCCATACGAGACACAGCTTTGAAATTACTTATCTTATTTTTCTGCAGCTTCTCTTACAGCCTGCATACCTCTTTCACGTTCCTTTGTGATTCTGATTTCCATTCTGATTTGTTTCCGTTCAGCGATTACGTCAGGCAAACGAACAATTGCCAAAGCCAATGCTAAAACACCAACAACAATCAAAACAATCAGCTGTACGATATAATCTATACCGCCCAATTTCACATAACTGTTAGTAAAGTAAACAACCAAGCCGTAAATGCTCCAAGCCAAGGGCAGAAGAGATGCAATGAATTTCTTGCTCTTCAAGAAAGCAGCTACCGCACCCAAGATTGCTACTACAAATAAAATAATCAAACCGGTTGTTGCATCATTGATGGAATACTCAGATTCACCGAATTCCTTTTGTATTCCTGTTTTTACCGCACTTTCCTTACTGGAATCGGGGAATCCAATAAAAGAGAGCACAGACATTGATTTTTGTTCTACTACTAATTCTGTTTCATCACCATTACCGGTGGGAACGCGTGTTGCCGCACTATATTCCATGTGAGGCAGACCGAGAGTTGCTATGTAAAGAACCATTATAATACCCATAATGATAGTAACAGCACTCAATAATTTACCTTTCTTCATTTCCCATACACCTCATTTATTAAAGTATTTTAAACATCTCTTTTATTATAACCCTTTTTTTCCTAATTGTCAAGACCATATCTGACGATTTCTTTAAATTTTTTACAATCCTTGATATTCAATCAACAAATCAAGGTTGGCACGTTCTACAGAATTAAACACTGAGGTATTAAAATTTGCAGCGGGACAGAAGGAATATACCAAGACTGAGCATTAAAATAGTTTGCAAATTCCGCTGTCTGGAAGATATAACCGTGACGGGCATAAATTTCATTTCGAATTAAATCGATGGTATGCTTGTCCAATGTATTCAAATAACTTACGGTTAGATAGTCCGTATCGGAAGGGAATAAGTATCCGTCAGAGTAACTATTCACCGGTGCAGAAGCTTGATTTTGTGCCGCTTGGGCTGCTGCCTTTGCATCCGCCGCCGCATGTTTGGCATCGTCTGCTGCCTATTCTGCCGCTTTTGTGTTGGCTTTGCTTTGTTCATCCAAAGCTGTGTCTACCAAATCTTTGAAATCTCTCACATCACGGCGAAGCGTGTCATATTATTTTTCCTCACTTTTTTTAATTTGATCCCAGTATTTCACCAATCCGTCCTCAAACTTATTCTGTCCCGGTTGATAATACACCCGATTTTTTATGGCATCAGGTAAATATTGCTGGGGATAATAATGATTGGGACAGCTATGGGGATACACGTACCCCTGACCATGCCCCAGTTTTTCCGCTCCGCTGTAATGAAAATCCCGTAAATGAGCCGGAATTTCTCCGGTGTTTCCCTGTTGCAAATCGCTCAATGCCGCATCAACTGCACAAATGGCAGAGTTGGATTTCGGTGCAGTTGCAAGCAAAATCACAGCCTGCGCCAGAGGAATCCGTGCTTCAGGAAGTCCTAACATCAATGCCGCATCTACGCAGGATTTTGCAATCACAATGGCATTGGGATATGCAAGACCGATATCCTCACTTGCCGTTACCAGCATCCGTCGGCACACAGAGGGCAAATCTCCTGCTTCTAACAACCTTGACATATAATGAATTGCCGCATCCGGATCACTTCCCCGTAAGGATTTCTGAAAAGCACTTAAAATATCATAATGACTGTCTCCGTCACGATCGTACCGCATGGCTTTTTTCTGGGTCGCTTCTACCGCAACCTCCAAAGAAACCTCTGCTCTTTTCTCTGCTCCAAGAACAGAAAACAGGCAAACTTCGGTGGCGTTTAATGCTTTCCTCACATCTCCTCCCGAGCTGTGGGCAATATGTTCCGCCGCTTCAGGAGAAAAAATTACTTCTTTTTCTGGAAACTCTTCTGACAAAACCAAAACCGCACGATTAACTGCACGAACAATTTCTTCAGGGGGAACCGTTTGAAATTCAAATACGCTACAACGGCTTAAAATAGCATTATATACATAAAAATAGGGGTTCTCCGTGGTACTGGAAATCAATGTAATTTTCCCGTTTTCAATAAACTCCAGTAAAGACTGTTGTTGTTTTTTATTAAAATTCTGAATCTCGTCCAGATATAACAAAACCCCATTCATTGCTTCAAAGGTATCAAGCTCTGACACAATTTCTTTGATATCCGAAACAGATGCCGTGGTAGCATTCAACCGATACAGTTTTTTATTGGTAATTCCTGCAATAATATTGGCAAGAGTGGTTTTTCCTGTACCGGAAGGACCATAAAAAATCATGTTGGGAATGTTGCCCGACTCAATCAATCGGCGCAAAATTTTTCCTTCTCCTAATAGGTGGGTTTGTCCCACCACATCATCCAAAGTTTTTGGTCTGATTCTGTCTGCCAAAGGTTTTCCTTCTCCCATGGGACGCCACCTCCTTTCAACGGAAAAAGAGACCGCTGTAAAACAGTCTCTTTATTGTCATTCCAATTACCGGCAAAGAGCCTGTACCCGTTTTGCCGCTTCTTCCTTATTCTGTTCAAAATTACTCAGGGTCAAATCAATGATTGCCGCAATTTCTCTCATATCATCCTCTTTCATACCGCGGCTGGTAGCAGCAGGAGTACCCAGACGCAAGCCACTGGTAACAAAAGGACTCTGAGGATCGTTAGGAATGGTATTTTTGTTTGCAGTAATCCCAATTTCGTCCAGCAGATGTTCTGCTTCCTTACCGGTGACATTCTTGCTTCTTACGTCAACCAGCATCAAATGGTTATCGGTACCGCCGGAAACCAAAGTGAAACCGTATTTTTGCAATTCCTCTGCCAATACTTTCGCATTTTTCAAAACCTGAGCCTGATAATCCTTAAATTCAGGAGTAAGTGCTTCACCCAAAGCAACTGCTTTTGCAGCAATCACATGCATCAAAGGTCCGCCCTGAATTCCGGGGAAGATGGCTTTGTCAATCTGTTTTGCATATTCTTCACGGCACAAAATCATACCGCCTCTGGGTCCCCGCAAGGTTTTATGAGTGGTAGTGGTTACAAAATCCGCATAAGGAACGGGAGAGGGATGAAGTCCTGTTGCAACCAGACCCGCAATGTGCGCCATATCCACCATTAAATATGCGCCAACCTTTTTGGCAATGGCACCGAACCGTTCAAAATCAATAATTCTGGGATATGCACTGGCACCTGCTACAATGAGCTTAGGCTTGCATTCCAAGGCTTGCTTTTCTACTGCGTCATAGTCAATGCGATGATCATCGTCACTAACACCGTAGGGAACAATGTTAAAATAGCTACCCGACATGTTGACAGGGCTTCCGTGAGTCAGGTGACCGCCATGAGCCAAGCTCATACCCATTACGGTATCTCCGGGCTTTAAGAAACCAAAGAATACGGCCATATTTGCCTGTGCGCCGGAGTGTGGCTGAACATTAGCATGCTCTGCACCAAATAATTCTTTTGCTCTGTCCCGAGCTAGATCTTCTACTACGTCAACACATTCACACCCGCCGTAGTACCGCTTTCCGGGATAGCCTTCTGCATACTTGTTTGTCAATACAGAACCCATTGCCTGCATCACTGCATCACTGACAAAGTTTTCAGAGGCAATCAGTTCGATTTTACTGTGCTGTCTTTTTTCTTCCGCTAAGATAGCCTGTGCTACCTGAGGGTCGGATTTTAATACTGCTTCGTACATTTGTAATTACTCCTTTATTTTTAAAATTTGTATTAATTTCGCTTGTTTTTTCTTCATCCAGTACATGAGTGGCACACCGCACACCGTTACTACACCCAATTGCCCTATAGCAATCATGGCGGTCCAATACCAATAGCTTTCTTCGGCTCCCGTAAAAAATACAATTTCAAAAGCAATAATGAGAGCTGAAATGGCAGGCCACAGACTTGCAATCACCAAAGACGGTAAAGGCTTTTTTATTCCCTTTGCAGTCAACGCCATCATGGAAACGGCAAACAAAGTTGCCATGCTTCCGCCAACGGCATCTGCTATTCCGAAAGGTCCAAATAAATTGGCAATAAAACACCCTAAGGTTAACCCGGGAATATACCAAGGATCAATCCAAGAAAGAAATACCAATAGCTCAGAAAAGCGAAACTGCACCGCCTGATAGGAAAGGGGGGCAATTGCAATTGTCAACACCACATAAAGAGATGCTGTAATGGCGGAATACACCAGTTTTTTGATTGTACTCTTTTGTTTCATATGAAATTCTCCTTGTTTTTTTAGAGTGGTTTTCAAGCACACTCCTTGTTTTTTTGAAAAGTGGTAGTCAAGCACACTTTTTATTTACTTTAAATAGGCTTCCAGCCGATGAATAGGCATTCCCTGTTCTGCAAATCGGGTTTCATATTCCGTCATTATATTCCCCTGAAAATCGCTGTGATGCAAGTCATAGCACACATTTTGTAACACAAAACCATTCTGCTCAAAGCTCATGAGGGAAAATTCAAACAATTTTCGGTTATCCGTTTTCATCCAGATACCGCCCTCCGGCTTTAGTACCTTACGGTACAGCTGTAAAAATCCATCTGCCGTCAGACGACGTTTTGCCGTTGAATTTTTGGGCCATGGATCACTGAAATTCAGATAAATCCGTTCTCCGATTCCCTCAGGGAACAATTCTGCCAGGGTAAGAATATCTCCCGGAACAAACCGCACATTGGAAAGCTCTGCACCCTTCGCCCGTTCCATAGCAAGAACAAGCACATCCAAGCATTTCTCTACCGCAATAAAATTGGTATCAGGATGCTCTGTTGCCATATCGGTAATAAATTTTCCTTTTCCGCAACCGATTTCAATGTGCACCGGATTTTCGTTTCCGAAAATTTCCTTCCAGCCTCCCTCAGGAAGCTCTGTAATCATCAATCCACCGCAAGCTTCCATTCGTTCCTCACGGTGACGTTTTCTTCTCATTCTCATGGGTCAGCCCTCAAATCTTAAAGGAACTCTTGAGAGAAACAATACGGTTAAACACACAGCCCTCTTCCTTTTTATCATAGAAGAAATAACCGTTACGGATAAACTGGAATCGGTCAAATTCGCCTTCCACCGCATATTTTTCCACATA
>JAZQHN010000210.1:0-9955 GCA_045540615.1 Clostridia bacterium | reverse complement strand
TATACTGTCTATAATTTACACATCCCGAACAGGAGCAATCGTTTAATCTATCTACTTGTTTATAATAGTTTCTAGTAACTTCAACATCAATATCAACTACCATTTTATTAATTTCAAAAATCAACAATTACACCTCTTTTTCATTATTTTCCGATACCCACAACAATTGTTCCTTCAATGTGAAACAAACCCCGACATTTTGCCGGGGTCTGTCATAATTATTTATCGTTCTTTTCGATTGCTTCAATTAAGCCGTTTAAGTATGTAGCACCCAAAGCACGGTCATACAAACCGTAACCGGGTTTTCCTTGTTCGCCCCAAATCATTCTTCCGTGGTCAGGACGAACAGGGCCGTCAAAGCCAACTTCATGATATGCTTTCATGATTTCATACATATCAAGACTTCCGTAATTGGAAGCATGTGCAGACTCTTCAAAGGAACGTCCGCCTGTCAGCTTAATGTTTCTCATATGAGCAAAATGGATTCTTCCCATTCCGCCAAAATAACGAACCAAATCAGCAATATCGTTATTACTGTCAGCCGCCAAAGAACCGGAGCAAAGGGTCAGACCGTTATAAGGGCTGTCAACCAATTTGCAGAACCGTTCCAAATTTGACTTGTTGGTAATAATTCTGGGCAGTCCAAAAATATTCCAGGGGGGATCATCCGGATGAATTGCCATTTTAACGTCTACCTCTTCTGCAACAGGAATCACCCGTTCCAAGAAGTATTTCAAATTATCCCAAAGCTTTTCTTCGTCAATCGCTTTGTATTCATCCATTACCGCACGCATCTGATCCTTGGTATAGCTTGCATCCCAACCGGGGAGAGAAACTTCTTCATTTTCAATATCCCAAGTTGCAACGGTATCATCATCGTAAATAAGAGCATTGGAACCATCAGGTAAATCAAATGCCAAATCGGTTCTGGTCCAGTCAAATACCGGCATAAAGTTATAGCAAACTGTTTTGATTCCGGCTTCGGACAAATACCGCAAGGTTGTACAATAATTTTCAATCATGCGGTCACGGGAGGGTTTTCCCAGTTTAATATCTTCGTGTACCGGCACACTTTCGATGACAGAAATATGCATTCCTGCATCTTCTACCGTTTTTTTCAGTTCCATGACCTTTTCTCTGGGCCATGCTTCTCCTACAGGTACGTCATAAATAGCAGTTACAATACCGGTTACATTGGGAATCTGACGAATCTGTTCCAAGGTAACAGGGTCATTTTTGCCGTACCATCTGAATGTCATTTCCATATGGACAACTCCTTTATATTAATTTTATTTTTTACTAAGTTCTGCATCAATGGCTTTTGCCGCCTGTTTTCCGGCTCCCATTGCTAAAATTACGGTTGCGGCACCGGTAACAGCATCTCCCCCCGCATATACATGCTCACGAGAGGTCAACCCGGTTTCTTCTTCCACAACAATACCGCCCCATTTTGTAGTTTCAAGACCCTCTGTAGTGGACTTAATCAAAGGATTGGGAGAAGTACCGATAGACATAATCACACAATCCACTGCCAATTCAAATTCGCTTCCTTCTACGGGAACAGGTTTTGCACGACCAGATGCATCGGGCTGGCTTAATTCCATTCTCTGGCAAACCATACCGCTGACCCATCCATCCTCCCCTTTGATTTCCAAAGGATTGGTCAGAAATTCAAATTTGATTCCTTCTTCCATTGCATGTTCCACTTCTTCTGCACGGGCAGGCAGCTCCTTTTCACCACGACGATAAACAATAGAAACGGTTTCTGCACCCATTCTGAGAGCAGAACGAGCCGCATCCATGGCAACATTACCGCCGCCTACTACTGCAACATGCTTTGCATTCTGAACAGGAGTGGTAGCATTTTCTTTATCATAAGCTTTCATCAGGTTCACACGGGTTAAAAATTCGTTGGCAGAGTAAACACCTTTTAAGTTTTCTCCCGGGATTCCCATAAATCGGGGTAATCCTGCACCGGAACCTACAAATACTGCTTCAAAACCATCTTCCATCAGCTGGTCAACGGACAGTACCTTACCGATGACCATATTGGTTTCAATCTTAACGCCCATTTCCTTCAAGCCTTGGATTTCTTTCTGCACAATGGTCTTGGGAAGACGGAATTCAGGAATTCCATACATCAGAACACCCCCTGCTAAATGAAGGGCTTCAAACACAGTAACCTCATATCCTTTGGATGCCAACTCCCCTGCACAAGCAAGACCGGAGGGACCGGAGCCTACAATGGCAACCTTATGACCGTTAGATACCGGTTTTTCTCTTTTTACATCGTCTTGGGCATTGTGCCAGTCGGCAACAAACCGTTCCAGACGACCGATTCCCACAGCTTCTCCTTTGATTCCCCGAACACAATTCTTTTCACACTGATTTTCCTGAGGGCATACTCTGCCGCAAACTGCAGGCAGGGAGCTGGACTGAGAAATCACATCATAAGCACCTGCAAAATTCTTATTTGCCACCTCTTGAATAAAGGCAGGAATATCAATAGAAACGGGGCAACCGTTCACGCAAGGCTTATGCTTACAATTTAAGCACCGTTGTGCTTCATCAATTGCCATTTCTTCGGTGTATCCTAAGGCAACCTCTTTAAAATTACGGCTTCTTACCTCAGGCTCCTGGGATGGCATTGGATTTTTATTGGGAGACATATTTGCCATTTACTTCGCCTCCTTTTTAAATAAGTTACAAGTTTTTTCTCTTTCGTGCTGTTCAAAATCACGATACATGGAAGAGCGAGCCATCGCTTCATCAAAATCCACCAGATGACCGTCAAAATCGGGGCCATCTACACAGGCAAATTTCATTTCTCCTCCAACAGTCAATCGGCATCCGCCACACATTCCTGTACCGTCAATCATAATAGGATTCATACTGACAATGGTCTTTACTCCATATTCCTTGGTCAGCTTACAAACAAATTTCATCATAATCAGGGGACCGATGACGATGACCTGGTCATACTGATGCCCTGCATCCAAAAGACTTTTTAAAGCATCGGTTACCAATCCTTTTTCTCCATAGCTTCCATCGTCTGTCATAATGAGCATTTCATCGGAAACTGCTTTAAATTCATCTTCCAGAATCAGCAAATCCTTGCTTCTGAAACCCACAATAGAATGAACCTCACAGCCTAAATGGTGAAGCTTTTTTGCAACAGGATAGGCAATGGCACAACCAACACCGCCCCCGACAACTGCAACCTTTTTCAAACCTTCTGTATGAGTAGCAGTACCAAGAGGTCCTGCAAAATCGCAGATATGTTCGCCTTCTTCTTTCATATTCAGCTTTTGGGTTGTTGCACCCACAATCTGAAAAATAATGGTTACTGTTCCTGCCTCGCGGTCAAAATCCGCAATGGTTAACGGAATCCGTTCTCCTTCTTCATCCACACGCAAAATAATGAACTGCCCCGGCTCTGCAGCTTTTGCAATGGCAGGTGCTTCAATCTCCATTAATGTTACGGTCGGATTCAGACATTGTTTTTTCACAATACGATACATGTCTTTCTTCCTCTCTACATTCAAGTATTCCATTATATATTGTACCTTGAAATCCCCGATTTGTCAAGGTTATCCGAAAGATTTGTTGGAATTTGTTGAAAAATAATTTTCTTATTACCCGTTGACGAAAGCAGGTATTTAATGTTAAAATATTATTTAAGAGAAGCACCTTCTCTTTTCACAATGTTACCGCCAAAAAAGGAGTATTGTTTATGCAAACTATTTTTATCAATCAAAATGATGCAGACCAACGGCTTGACAAGTTTTTGCAAAAAACCTTTCCCTCTTTGCCCTCCTCTGCCATGTATAAATATATCCGCAAAAAAAGAATTAAAATCAATCATAAGCGTGCAGAAATTTCCACCCGTCTCCAAGAAGGAGATAAAGTGGAATTGTATATCGGAGACGATTTTCTTACTCAGACTCCTAAAGATACAAGCTATCAGACCTTACAATACAATCTCTCCATAGCTTATGAGGATGAACATATTCTTATGATCGAAAAGCCTTTTGGTTTGGTGGTTCACGAAGATGCAAATGAGCAAACCCACACCCTTATTAACTATATTAAAGCTTATTTATATCAAAAGGGAGAATACCGTCCCGAAGAAGAGCATTCCTTCACCCCTGCCCTGTGTAATCGAATTGACCGAAATACGGGAGGTTTGGTGATTGCCGCAAAAACCGCGGAAGGACTTCGGGTTATGAACCAAAAAATCAAGGACAAAGAAATCGAAAAAAAATATCTTTGTATTTTACAAGGAATCCCTCAAAAAAAAGAAGGAACTCTTATCGGATATCTGACTAAGGATTGTGACAAAAATAAAGTGACTGTCCAATCCGAACCCTCAGAGGGAGCAAAAAAGGCAGTCACAAAATATCAAATATTAGAAGAAAAAGAAAACTGCAGCTTGGCAGAAATCACATTAATTACAGGAAGAACCCACCAAATCCG
Source organism: Clostridia bacterium (assembly GCA_045540615.1). GTDB lineage: Bacteria > Bacillota > Clostridia > HGM11514 > HGM11514 > SIG438. The sequence continues at coordinate 5,479 of JAZQHN010000210.1, read as the reverse complement.
TGCCCACATGGCATCCATTGGCCATCCCCTTTTAGGTGATGTGAAATACGGTGGCAAGAGAATGCAAGACGCCTATCAGGCACTTTATTCCTATCGTCTTACCTTCCGATTCACTACTCCCGCGGGTAAATTAGACCATTTAAACGGAAAAACCATTATGGCAGCAGATGCCCGTAAGGCTCTCGGTTGGGAATTACTGTAACGCAGTTCGAATTACATCCGCGATTTGTTTTGCCAAAAGCTCGTAACCTTCCGGAATCAAATGAACTCCGTCCTGAGAAAAAAGCTCGGGGTGATGCTCCAGCGGAGCATACAAATCATTGACTTCTAATCCTAATTCCCCTGCCAGACGGCGAGCAACTTCATTTCGTTTTAAGACACGGCCGTTTCGATTCTCGTCGCTTTCTGTTTCAGAAGGTTGCAACGGTGTAGTCAGTGCAATCACAACAGGAGCACCGGGATACAGTTCCATGATTTCTTTGAGTACCTTACGGTACTCTTTTTCATACTCTTCTTCAGACAAATGCCAACCGTGAAGACCATTGTTGATATGAATCAAATCACAGTGATTTTGCTGACTTTTCATATAGCGAAGACCATCTAAAAATTTTGGATTATCAATTCCCTTGGAGGTACCGAATCCGTCTGCAAAAATTTCCTCTTTCAAGCAAAAGTTTACCCGTCTGCAATATCCGCAGGAAATAGAGTCTCCGATTAACAATACTCTTTTTTTCTGCAATTCCGGATGATCCCACCAGATATTATCCCATTCATAAGTTTCCAAGGGGCTTTGTTTTGTTTGTTGTTCATACGTAAATTCCATAAACAATCTCCTTATTTCCCGTGTTTTGCAAGCAAATCTGCCCGAATATCCCACAATTTCTGAGACAAATCCACATAATATTCATGAGGATTGTCAAACCGCAGCACTTCATCCCACAGCGTTCCTACTTGCTCTTTACAGAATTTCTGGATTTCCTGAACAGAAGGACTTTCATACACACATTTCCCTTTTGAGAAAATAGGTTTTAACAATTCCTTTGCATAAAAGTCTGTTACCACTTTTCGCTTCCAGGTATGTTCAGGATCAAAAATTTCATAAGGCTTGGTATCATCAATAGTTTCGTTGAAATCCGTCACAACGTCTGCAATTGCCTTGTCATTTTCACGAGAGAACAAGCGATATACCTTCTTAAATCCCGGGTTGGTAATTTTCGCAACATTCTCGCTGATTTTGATTTTAGGAATATAGCTTCCGTCTTCTCCTTCCACCGCAACCAGCTTATAAATTCCACCGAATACAGGCTCGGAACGGGAGGTAATCAACCGTTCTCCCACACCGAAGGAATCAATTTTTGCTCCCTGCGCCAGCAAGGTTTCAATAATTTTTTCATCCAAAGAATTGGACGCAACAATAGGACAATCGGAAAATCCGTTTTCATCCAAAATCTTTCTCACCTTTTTGGTCAGATAAGTAATATCCCCGCTGTCAATCCGAACACCTCCAGGACGGTATCCTGCAGGAATGACCACTTCATTAAATACCCGCATAGCATTGGGAAGCCCTGATTTTAATACATTATAAGTATCAATCAACAAGGTACAGCTCTGAGGATATACCTCTGCATATTTCTTAAATGCTTCGTATTCGCTATCAAACATTTGCACCCAACTGTGTGCCATAGTACCAAGAGCAGGGATGTTATAATACTTTTCGCAAATAGCACATGCTGTTCCCACGCATCCGCCGATGTAAGCTGCTCTTGCCCCCATAATAGCGCCGTGAGACCCCTGAGCACGTCGGGAACCAAATTCCATCACCGCTTTTCCTTGTGCAGCACGGACAATTCTGTTTGCCTTGGTGGCAATCAAACTCTGATGATTAATGCTTAAGAGCACCATAGTTTCCACAAATTGCGCCTGAATCACAGGACCCCTTACCACAATCACAGGTTCGTGAGGGAAAATAGGGGTTCCTTCCTCTACCGCCCAGACATCGCAAGCAAACTCAAAATCTGCCAGATATTGCAAAAATTCCTCGCTGAACAAACCCTTCTCGCGTAAAAATTCAATATCTTCTTCTGTAAATTCCAAATTTTTCAAATAAGAAATCAGCGGGTCCAAGCCTGCCATAACAGCAAATCCGCCTTCATCCGGAACTTTACGGAAAAACATATCAAATACCGCAATCTTATCCTTTAACCCGTGCTGAAAATAACCGTTTGCCATGGTTAATTCATAAAAATCTGTCAGCATAGTCAAATTCAAATCGTCTGCCCAATTGTTTTTTTTCATGACTGTCAACTCCATTCCGTTTCTGTTTTCTTTTCCCGAACCATCAAATCATAAATAGCTTCCTTCGGGCTTTTTCCTTCAAATAATACTTCATACGCCTGACGGCAGATAGGCATTTCCACATCATACTGTTTTGCTAAATCGTTAGCAGCAGCAGCGGTTTTTACACCTTCCACCACCATACCCACCTGGGCAAGAGTTTCTTCCAAAGCATGCCCTTGACCAATCAAAATCCCGGCTCTTCGGTTACGACTGTGCATACTGGTACAAGTAACAATCAAATCACCGATTCCCGATAACCCTGCAAAGGTGTGAGGATCTGCCCCCATGGCACAGCCCAGACGGGTAATCTCTGCCAATCCACGAGTCATCAAAGCCGCCTTTGTGTTATCACCTAATCCCAAACCGTCCAAAATTCCGGCACAAAGGGCAATTACATTTTTCAAAGAACCGCCCAGTTCAACTCCAATCATATCTGTATTGGTATAAACACGAAATTCCGGGGTCATGACCAAATCCTGAATCTTTTTCGCCTGTGACATATCACTGCAAGATACTACATTGGTTGTAGGAATCCCTTTTCCTACTTCTTCCGCATGGGAAGGACCTGACATAATAGCAACATTTGCCTCCGGAATCACATCTAGAAGCACTTGAGAAAGACGCATCAGGCTTCCTTCCTCCAAGCCTTTGGAAATATTTAAAATAATCTGCCCGTTATAATAAGGCTTCATCTTCTTTGCTGTTTCACGCATGGTATGGGAAGGAACTGCTGTAATCAAAAGCTCTGCTTTCTCCATAGCTTTTTCTATTTCTGTGGTAAAACGAACGGTTTCTTTGAGAGAAACACCGGGAAGAAATTGTCTGTTTTCTCTATACAGTTCCATATCCTTTGCTTGTTCCGGGTCAAATACCCACAAAGAAATTTCATGTTGCTTTGAAAGCAATGAGGCGATGGCCGTTCCCCAACTGCCCGCTCCAATGACGCCGATTCTTGCCATATTTTATTCCGTCCTTTCCGTTTTCTTTTTCTCGCCTAATTTTCGTTCTGTTCCTTTTTTCAAACGGACCAAATTTCCGCGATGCATAAAAATGGCAGAAGCACCTGCCAATACACCAAATACCAAAAAAGGAATGTGATCCAATCCAAGAACAAAAATAGGTAGAATCATAAGTCCTAAAGCGGAACAAACCGATCCTAATGAAACGTATCTGGTAGTGGCAACAAGCACAACAAAAATTGCTAAAAGATACAAGAAAATCACAGGTTCTAATATTGCAATCACCGCCGCACTTGTTAAAACGCCTTTTCCGCCTCTGAATTTAAAATAAACAGGAAAATTATGCCCTAAAATCGCAAGCATACCTGCCGTACAACGATAAATTTCCTCATTTTCCAACACAGAAAATCTTAAATTTGCACAAAGCTTTACCAAAAAACCGGTCAGAAAAACAGCTAAAATCCCTTTTACTGCATCACCCAACACCACCATGATTGCCGCTTTTTTCCCTAAGGTTCTTAAGGTATTGGTAGCACCTGCATTTCCGCTTCCATGCTTTCTGATATCAGTCCCATACATACGGGAAACTAAAATAGAGGTATTCACACTTCCCAATAAATATGCAACTAATCCAACCAAAATTAATGGAATCATTGTCAATCCTCCTCACGGGTTTTTTCCCGAATCATCATTCGAATAGGTGTTCCTTCCAAACCAAATACAGAACGAATTTGATTTTCCAAATATCGTTGATAGGAAAAATGGAACAGCTCCTTATTATTGACAAAAAAGACAAATGCAGGAGGTTTCACTCCTACCTGAGTAGCATACAAAATTTTAAGTCGTTTTCCTTTATCACTGGGAGGCTGAACCTGAGCGGTCGCATCCCCGATAATATCATTGAGCATTCCTGTGGAAACACGCATTGCATGCTGCTCGCTGACATAATTAATCAGTTCAAAAAGCTTACTTACCCGCTGCCCTGTTTTTGCAGAGATAAATACAATGGGAGCATAGGTCATAAAGCTTAACCCTTCCATCACTCTGGTACGGAACTGGTTCATGGTTTTTCCGTCCTTTTCCACCAAATCCCATTTATTCACCACAATTACAATTGCTCTTCCTTTTTCGTGAGCAAATCCTGCAATTTTGGTATCCTGCTCGGTAACTCCTTCCGTAGCATCCAGCATCAAAAGACAAACATCACTTCGTTCAATGGCAGTCAAAGAACGAACAACGCTGTAATGCTCAATATTTTCATCAATCTTTTTCCGTTTTCTCATTCCGGCAGTATCGACAAACACATATTTCCGTTCTTCATATTCATAGGGTGAATCCACCGCATCACGGGTGGTACCGGGAATGTCGCTGACAATATGACGATCCTCCCCTAAAATCCGATTGATTAAAGAAGATTTCCCCGCATTTGGTTTTCCGATCACCGCTACACGGGTTACCTCTTCGTCATATTCCTCCAAATCAACTGCATCAAAATGAGCAGTTACCGCATCCAGCAGTTCACCCAAACCAAGACCATGAGTCGAAGAAATAGGATACATTTCATCCAAACCCAAATTATAAAATTCGTAATATTCCATCGGTAGTTCACCGATCTGATCCACCTTATTGCAAGCTAAAATTACAGGCTTTGAGGATTTTTGAAGCATAGCCGCAATCTCTTTATCCGTTGCGGTAACCCCTTCTTTCACATTGGTCAAAAAAACAATGACATCCGCCGACTCAATCGCAAGCTCTGCCTGACGACGCATTTGAGATAAAATAATATCTTTGCTATAAGGCTCAATTCCGCCTGTATCAATTAAAATAAAGGAATAATTCAGCCATTCTACATCCGCATAAATTCGGTCACGTGTCACCCCGGGGGTATCCTCTACAATGGCAATCCGCCGCCCTGCAAGACGATTAAATAAAGTAGACTTTCCCACGTTGGGACGTCCCACAACTGCTACAATGGGTTTTCTTTGCATTACTGTTCTCCTGTTTCTTTAATTTTGTCTATCAGGTCATAACCGCTGTCCTCCACACAGAAAATAGGGACTCCTAAAATTTTCTGTGCTTCCTCCAGAGTCATGTCATCCAAAAAGATTTCCTCATCCGCTTTTAACATATTACGGGAAATCAAAAGAGCATTTCCCAAGGGTTTCCCCTTCAGTTGTTCTGTT
>JAZQHN010000209.1:0-6716 GCA_045540615.1 Clostridia bacterium | reverse complement strand
ACACTTTTTTTCAAAAAAAAGAAAAAAACTGCTTCTTCCTGTTTTTTTTATGAATTTATTGATTTTTTTACAGAAAAGGAGTGTAAAACTCTTGACTTTAGACCATGATTTATATTATAATAAGAAGATACAGGAAAGTTTAGAAAATTGGAGAGGTAATATGATCACAAGTAAACAAAGAGCCTATTTAAGAGAATTAGCAAACGGAATCGACCCTATTTGTCAAGTTGGAAAAGGTGGAATCAGTGATACCTTCCGCAAACAGATTTTTGATGCGTTGGAAGCAAGAGAATTGATAAAAATTAAAGTGTTACCTAATTCCGATATGACAGCTGCTGAAGTTTGTCAGGAACTTTGCGAAGGTGTTGGGGCAAATCCTGTGCAAGTCATCGGAAATAAAGTGATCCTTTATAAGCGTTCACGAGAGCACAAAAAAATCATTCTGCCAGGTGAACCAAAACCAAAAGTAAAGCCTACATCAAAAAAAACCACCCAAGATAAAAAAACAACAAAGGTCAAACAAAAGGGGTTGAATCGTCGATGAAGCGAATCGCCTTATACGGCGGAGTGTTTGATCCGGTGCACATGGGACATGTTGCAGTAATGGAACAAATTCTTTCTGAATTACATCCCGACGAACTGGTCGTGATCCCATGCGGAAATCCACCTCATAAAAAGGGACGGCGAATCAGCTATGGAAATCACAGAGCAGAAATGCTCCGCATTGCAACTGCATCTTTGAATAAGGTAACTATCAGTGATTATGAAATTTCAAAAAAAGAAACTTCTTATACCGTTCATACCTTAGAATTTTTTCGAAAACAATACGGACAGGACACAGAACTTATTTGGGTCATCGGAGCAGATAACATCCGTCCCTTTTTCACCTGGTACCGTCCGGAACAGATTTTAGAATTAGCATCCATAGCAGTATTATCCCGCCCGGGATTTGACCGCAAGGAGGCGGAGCAGGCATTTCCCGATTGTTACGTTATCGGTGAACGGCAAGTTGATATTTCTTCCACCGAAATACGAGAAAATTGCAAAACCGGAAAATCTATTACAGGGCTTGTTCCTCCCGGAGTAGAGGACTATTTAAAAAGGCATTTTCTTTACCCCACTCCGATCACCATAGCACAAGCAGAACAATTGGTAAAAAGAAAACTAAGAGAGCATCGCTGTCTTCACACCTTCGGTGTCCGCGAAGAAGCAGTCAGATTGGCAAAACGCTTTAAAGCTGACGAGAAGAAAGCGGCATTGGCAGCACTTCTTCACGATATTACCAAGCAACAGCCTTTAGAGGAACAACTTGCTCTATGTCAAAAATATCACATTTTTCCCGATACAATGCAAAAACAAAACACTGCACTTTTACACAGTATTACTGCTGAAGCTGTCGCGTTTTACGAATTGGGAATTGATGATAATGAAATTTTATCTGCCATTCGGTATCATACCACCGGATGTGTTGATATGAATCTTTTGATGAAAATCATTTATCTGGCAGATTGTATTGAGCCAAACCGAGAACCCTATCCCGGACTTGATAAGATCAAGGTGATGGCTCAGAAAAATTTAGATCAGGCAGTTCTTATGTCTATGGAACGAGGGCTTGTTCATTTAAAGGAAACAGGAAAGCCCATTCATCCTGATACTTTATCTGCCATAAAAGACTTAAAAGGAGGAATAAAATGAATTCCAAAGAATTAATGGCACTGATTGTAAAAGCACTGGATAGCAAAAAGGCAAAGGATATTGAAGTACTTTCCATGGAAGGTGTTTCAGATATTGGTGATTATTTTATCATTGCAACCGGAAATTCCACTACACAAATCAAAGCATTGGCAGATGCGGCAGAGGAAGCAGCAGTGCAGCATGAAATTACCCCTCATCATCAGGAAGGGTATCAAACAGCAATCTGGATTTTACAGGACTATGGCAACGTAGTGCTGCATATCTTCAATACAGAGTCCCGCGGATTTTACAGTTTGGAACATCTGTGGGCAGATGCAACCCGAGTTGATATTTCAGAAATTTTAACAGAAGAAGGAGGAAATGAAAATGGCTAAAGAATATAAACCGGCTGATTTCGAATCAAAATGGCAAAAAAAATGGGAGGATGCAGGAATTTTCAAAGCAACCAATGACACAAGCAAGCCTAAATTTTACGGATTAGTTGAATTCCCCTACCCTTCCGCCCATGGTCTTCACGTAGGGCATCCCAGAAGCTATACCGCCCTTGATATTGTCACAAGAAAACGGAGAATGGAAGGATATAACGTACTTTATCCCATGGGTTTTGACGCATTCGGTCTGCCTGCAGAAAACTTTGCAATCAAAAATCATGTTCATCCCAAAAAGGTAACAGAAGAAAATGTGACAAACTTCCGCCGTCAGTTAAAATCCTTAGGCTTTGCTTTTGACTGGGACAGAGAAGTAAACACCACCAACCCTAACTATTACAAATGGACTCAGTGGATTTTCCTGCAATTGTTCAAAAAAGGCTTGGCTTACAAACAAGAAATGCCCATTAACTGGTGTACCAGTTGTAAAGTAGGCTTAGCAAACGAAGAAGTAGTAAACGGAGTTTGTGAGCGTTGTGGCGGAGAAGTAGTACAAAAACTAAAGAGTCAATGGATGCTGAAAATTACAGAATATGCACAACGTCTGATTGATGATTTAGAAGAAGTTGATTTTATTGAAAAAGTAAAAGTTCAGCAAAAAAACTGGATTGGTCGTTCCGAAGGTGCGGAAGTGGACTTTACCCTGATGCCCGGCAACAAATCCGTAACAGTATATACCACACGCTGCGATACTTTGTTTGGTGCTACCTACATGGTACTTTCTCCAGAGCATCCCTTTGTGGAAGAAATGAAGGATTCCATTACCAATTATGCTGCCGTAGAAGCCTACAAGCAGGAAGCAGCTCATAAATCCGAATTTGAACGCACCGAGCTTGCAAAGGATAAGACCGGTGTAGCATTAGAAGGAATCACAGCAATCAATCCTGTAACAGGAAAAGAAATCCCTGTTTGGATTTCCGATTATGTATTGATGACCTACGGCACGGGTGCCATTATGGCAGTTCCCGCTCACGACAGTCGTGACTGGGATTTTGCAAAAAAATTCAATCTGCCCATTATCGAAGTAGTAGCAGGCGGTGAAGATGTTCAGGCTCAGGCCTATACCGATGTTGCTTCAGGCAAAATGGTAAATTCGGGATTTTTGGATGGTTTGGAAGTAAAAGAAGCCATTCGTACCATGATTGAACATTTGGAAAAAGAAGGCATTGGTAAAAGAAAAGTAAATTACAAGCTTCGTGACTGGGTATTCTCCCGTCAACGTTACTGGGGCGAACCCATTCCTTTGGTCAACTGTCCTGATTGCGGTTGGGTTGCAGTTCCTGAAAACGAGCTTCCTTTGATGCTCCCTGAAATTGAAGATTATGAAATGACGGATGATGGTCAGTCTCCTTTGGCAAAGGTACCTTCCTGGTATAACACCACTTGTCCCAAATGTGGCAAAGCAGCAGTCAGAGAAACGGATACCATGCCTCAGTGGGCAGGTTCTTCCTGGTATTTTCTCCGTTACATCGACCCGTTAAACAACGATGCTTTGGCTTCTAAGGAGTTACTGGACTACTGGTTGCCTGTTGATTGGTACAATGGCGGTATGGAGCATACCACCCTTCACCTGTTATACTCACGTTTTTGGCACAAGTTCCTGTATGATATTGGTGTAGTTCCCACAAAGGAACCCTACCAGAAGAGAACTTCTCACGGAATGATTCTGGGTGAAAACAACGAAAAAATGTCAAAATCCAGAGGTAACGTGGTAAATCCCGATGATATTGTTGATGAATTCGGTGCAGATACCTTCCGTCTTTACGAAATGTTTATCGGTGCTTTTGACCAGGCAACTCCTTGGTCAGAAAACGGTGTCCGCGGATGCCGTAAATTCTTAGACCGTGTCTGGGCATTGTCTGACAAAGTAACAAATGAAACAGGATATTCCAAAGAACTGGAAACTGCTATGCATAAAACCATTTGTAAGGTAACAGAAGATATTGAACGGATGAAGTTCAACACTGCAGTTGCCGCTTTAATGAGCCTGATTAACGAATTTTCTTCCAAAGGAAGTGTCACAAAGGATGAATACAAAACCTTCCTGCTGCTCATGAGTCCCTTTGTTCCTCATATGACGGAAGAATTGTGGAGTGAAGCAGGATTTGAAGGATTCTGTTCTGTTGCACCATGGCCGGAATATGATGAAGCAAAAACTGTGGATGCAATGGTAGAATTTGTAGTACAAATCAATGGTAAGGTTCGTGACCGTATGATGTTCCCTGCCGAAATCAGTGCAGAAGAACTGAAAACAGCAGCTTTGGAAAATGATAAAATCAAAGAATTGGTTGGGGATAAGCAGATTGTAAAAGTCATTGCAGTTCCCAAAAAGCTTGTAAATATCGTAATAAAATAGAGGTGAACTATGGGAATTTGGTCTGAAGCAAAATTAATTATGGAACGGGATCCGGCGGCTCGGAATCCCTTAGAGGTGTTGTTATTATATTCCGGGGTGCATGCGGTGATGTACCATCGTCTTGCCCACTGGTTTTATAAGCACCATTGTCCCTTTGTTGCAAGACTGATTTCCCAGACCTCCCGTTTTCTGACAGGGGTGGAAATTCATCCCGGTGCCAAAATCGGAAAAGGACTTCTTATTGACCACGGAATCGGAGTGGTCATCGGCGAAACGGCTGAAATCGGCGATTGTTGTACCATTTATCAAGGTGTCACCTTAGGAGGTACGGGAAAAGACAAGGGAAAACGTCACCCTACCATCGGAAACAATGTAATGATTGGTGCAGGTGCAAAGGTACTGGGACCCTTCACAGTAGGAGACGGTTCTAAAATCGCAGCAAATGCGGTTGTATTAAGTGCAGTTCCTCCAAATTCCACTTGCGTGGGTGTTCCTGCAAGAGTGGTAAAGCGAAACGGAATATCCATTAATGATATTGACCAGATTCATATTCCAGACCCCGTTTCTCAACAGCTTTGCAGATTACAGGCTCAGATTGACCGATTGGAAAAGAAACTGGAGGAAAACCAATGAAAACAGTATGGATTACCGGCGGCACCAGAGGAATCGGTGCCGCAACAGCTCAGTTATTTTGTAAAAAAGGATATCGGGTAGCGGTATCCTTTTCTTCCAATCAAAAAGAAGCAGAACACTTTCAAACAGAAAATCCCGGAATTTTAGTATTGCAAGGAGATGTTTCTGATTCTGCTCAGGTTCAAAATATGGTAAATCAAATTGGGGTTGTGGATATCTTGGTTAACAACGCAGGAATTGCACAACAAAAATTATTTGATACCATTACAGAAACGGAATGGGATCGTATGTTTGAGGTGCATGTAAAAGGTGCTTTTTTATGTACCAAGGCAGTACTTCCCCATATGCTTCATCAAAAGATGGGCTCCATTATTAATCTTTCTTCTATCTGGGGATTAACGGGAGCATCTTGCGAGGTGCACTACTCTGCAGCAAAAGGGGCATTAATTGCTATGACAAAGGCTTTGGCAAAGGAGTTAGGTCCTTCCAATATTCGCGTTAACTGTGTGGCACCGGGAGTTATCGATACTGATATGTGTGCTCACCTGACAAAAGAAGATAAAAAAGAATTGTGCGTTGAAACACCTCTTGGACGGTTGGGAAATCCCCAGGATGTAGCAGAAGCTATTTATTATCTTTCTACGGCAGAATTTATTACAGGTCAAATATTAAGTCCTAACGGAGGAATCATCATATAAGAAGGAGTTGTTTTAAAATGAAGGAAATAAAATTAGAACAATGGAATAAAAATGTATTTAAGACAATCGGAAAACAATGGATGTTGATTACAGCAGGAGAGATATCTGCAAACACCATGACGGCTTCTTGGGGCGGACTGGGTGTACTTTGGGGTAAAAATGTTGCTTATGTGTTCATCCGTCCCCAACGGTACACGAAAGAATTTATTGATTTATCCGACACTTTCAGCTTAAGCTTTTTAGGAGAAGAATACAGAGAAAAGCTACAATACTTAGGAAAAGTTTCCGGACGAAATGAGGATAAAATCGCAAACTCGGGTCTGACTCTTGCCCGAAACGGAGATACTCCTTATTTTGCAGAAGCAGAAAGTGTATTAATCTGCAAAAAGCTGTACGCACAGGAATTGATGCCGGAATGCTTTATGACGGATAAAGAGGATGAAACTTGGTATCCCAATGGAGATTATCACACCATGTATATTGCCGAAATCACGTCGGTACTTACCAAATAGAAAGGCAAAATCATGAAGGGTTTTTTACTTGCATTATCTGCCATTATGCCTCTATTTTTTCCGATGGCGGCAGGATATTTATTAAAGCAGATCAACTTGATTGATAACCACACTGTAAAGGGCATGAATAAAGCGGTATTCCGTTTTTTTCTGCCTTTGCTTTTGTGTTGCAATGTGTATCACTCCGATCTGTCAAATGTGTTTGACAAACGTCTGATGATATTTGGTATAGCCGGTGTATTCATTGCCTTTTTTCTCTTTTTTGCAGTAGTCCGTATCACAGAAAAAAAACACGAAAAACAGGGTGTTATGATTCAAGGTATGTTTCGCAGTAATTTTGTGTTGTTCGGATTGCCTTTGGCAACCCAACTTTGCAGCGAGGATGAACTGGGTG
>JAZQHN010000208.1:0-2237 GCA_045540615.1 Clostridia bacterium | reverse complement strand
TGATTTTTCTTGTTTTATTTTACTTTGCTTGCGGTAGACCGACTTTTTCGACAGTCTGAAAGGAATCCAAGGGGATTCCTTTTTGTTATACATTAACTACATTTACTTTATATTCGTCAAGAGTTGATTGGAGTTCTTCGTCAACTGCACCTGATTCTGTAATGATGTATTGAACATCTTCCAACTTAGCAAGCTTCATAAAGCCAACTCTGCCAAATTTGCTTTTGTCACACAGATAGAATTTTTCGGTAGCATTTTGCATCATGCTTTGCTTGATAAAGCATTCTTGTTCGTTGCTTTCTAAAATGCCTGTGGAACTAATGCCACGACTACTGAAAAACATTTTGTTGACGAAATAATGCTTTTGAATATTATTTTCTGCCATACTTCCGACCAAAGATTGGTTCATGCTTACCATACCGCCTACCACAATCAGCTTTAAATCAGGCAAACCGCTTAAAGAGTTTGCTACACGCAAGGAGTTGGTAATGACAGTGATACCATGGAAACTTTTCAACTCCTCCGCCATAAAGAAGGTGGTGGTGGAAGCATCGATAAATACAGTATCACCGGGGGTGATAAACTTAACTGCCTCTTTGGCAAGCTTTTCTTTAATATCAGTATTAATTTTTTTGCGGCGTTCTAAGGAAACCTCTTTTTTGTTTTCATCAATAGGAATGGCACCGCCATGGGTTCTGAGAAGAGCTTCCTGCTTTTCCAGTTTTTCCAAATCACGGCGAATGGTTTCTTCTGTTACGCCCAATTCAGTACTTAATTTACTGACAGTAACTGCACCGTTTTCTTTTAATTGTTCCAGAATTCTTTTCTGACGTTCCAGAGCAAACAAATCCGTTCACCCCTTACTGCCGGATAATCCGCACGGTATCTCCATTTCTGAGACTTGCGGAATTGGCATCGTCAGTATCAATATGCATTTCTTCACGGAAATCATCCCGTACACGAACTTGAACGTCAAAGAACTTAGTTGGCTTAATACTTTCTACCAAAACGTCTACTACATCATTATCTTTGATCCCATGCTTTTCAGCGAAGGCAGGGGAGAGATGAATGTGACGGTTGGCAATGATAACGCCCTTTTGGAGATAAACTGTTCCTTTGGGACCAACCAGTACAAGCCGTTCTGAGCCTTCAATTTCACCCGAAGGACGAACAGGAGGACTTACCTTTAACACAAAGGTATCAGTTCTCGAAATTTCCACCTGAGTGTTCTTTCTGACCGGGCCCAATACGCGAACCTTTTCAATGGAACGCAAAGAGGGACCTACCAGAGTGACAAACTGCTCGGAGGCATATTCCCGTCCCATGAGAGTTTTTTGCTTGGTCAGCTCAAAGCCTTTTCCAAACAAAGTTTCCAAGTCCTGTTGACTTAAGTGAACATGACGTTGAGATACGCCGATGGTGATTTCTGTTTTTTCGCCCTGAATTTGATCCAGTGCCTTTTGCACTGCCAGAGCAATGGTTTTTTCATCATAATTCATTGTTCTTCACCTATCTTATACGGAAAAATCAAAAAATTTGGTAACCTCTTCGTGAGGCTTTGCAATCACTTCACAGCCAAAGGTTTTTCCAATGGCAGAAGCACTTTTGCAGCCCGCTTCCACAGATGCGGTAACGGCATCCACACTACCAGCTACGATAAAGGTGCAAAGTCCGCCGCCGCCCAACCGTCGTTCGGTATGAATTAAGCGAACTGCTGCGGTTTTTAACATGGTATCTAACCCTTCAATGGTAGCAACCAGGCCCTGTACTTCCAATAAACCAATGGCGGAGGTCTTTTGTTGCTCTAATTCGCCTTCGTAGTTTAAGAAGCTTTTCGGAAGCTTTTTGTTGAATTTATCACGATTGATATCCAAAAGATATGCAATCTTTTCCACATCCTCACCGGGGTGGGGAATCACGTGGGATACAATATATTTTCCTCTTGCTTCAGCTGCAGCAACCCCAGCTTCTACTGCGGCTTTTACGTCACTGACATCCCCTGCAAGCTTTACGTTCATTACAAGGGGAGCGGGAGCGTTCTTCGCCTTTGCACCGGGACGGTTTCTGTCAAAAGCAATGACCTCAACGCCACCTGCTTTTGCCGCTGCATCCGCAACACACACCGCTGTGCTGAAACTGTAAACTTCAATAATTCCAAGTGCTTTCATAGCCCTCTAACCTTCCTTATACAATATGCAATCCGTCTACCAATACGCAACGACGCTGACGGGTAAAGG
>JAZQHN010000207.1:0-3591 GCA_045540615.1 Clostridia bacterium | reverse complement strand
ATTAGAGCCTGTTTTTGCTACGGTATTTGCTCTTTTTATCCCCGATATGAATGGAAATTTTGGTACCATCACTTTTTCTATTGCCATTGGCGGCGCCCTGATTTTGTATGGTGCCATTAAGAGCTCCTTGGTGAAGGAGTAACCAACACAACAAAATACAAAGAAGCTCCTCGAATAAATCGAGGAGCTTTCCTTATCTTAATTTTTATTGAATCTGAATGGTCAGAGCTGCTGCTTGAGGGGGAAGGCTTCTGGTCATAGCAGAAGAATGGGTTCCGGAAATTTTGGTTCCTACGGTCAGATCATCCAAGCCGTAAATTCTTTTTTCCATTCCCTTGGTGATTGCGGTTTCAGAAGATACCACCAAACGGATTGCTCCGTTTTCTGTTGTTACAGTCACCAATTCGTTTTCAATTTCTGTAATTTCTCCTTCAAAAGCAATTGCTTCTTCGGTTACTTCTGTTTCTTCTGCTTCTTCTATCTTAATTTCCAAAGCTAAAGTCTGAGGAGGAAGACTCATGGTCATCGCCTCTGCATGGAATCCGGAAATTTTGGTTCCCACGGTTAAATCTTCAACACCGTAAATTCTCTTGTCCATTCCTTTTGTAATTACGGTTTCTTCAGAAATCATCAGCATGACGGTGTCATTTTCTGTTTCAATTAATACTCTGCCGGTTTCGGGAATTTCTGTAATGGTTCCTGCAAAGGGAACTTTTACTGTTTCTTCTATGATTTCTTCTGTTTCTTCTTCAACAGGCAGGTTTAATACGGTAATCTGTACAGCGGTTCCCTGAGGGGGAAGGCTCATAGTCATTGCATCGCCGTATTCAATCATGATAGCTTGTCCCTGTGCCAAAACATCTTTTTCTACTGCCTTGCCGTTTGCAACCAGCTTGGTTTCTTCAGTGAGAGCAACTACAACCTCGCCTAATACCTCATCAGTTACCAGCAATCTGCCGTCTTCCTGAATTTCTGTAATTTCTGCACGATTGGGCAACACCACTTTGTATTCATTTTCTGCCATTTCATGGCAATTCAGACCCATTAATTTAGTAAAGAACAAAACAGGAACATGGGTGGTATCGTTTACAATCACAGAAGGTGAACCCAAAGATTCGGGAGCAGTTTTTGCAAAAGTATAGGCATCTTCTCCTGCGGTAAAGGTGATAAACTGAGCACCTTTGGTTAAAGAAACAATCTGTCCTTCTTCCTGCCAACCTACGGCATATCCGAAATGCTCTGCAATTTTACGAACGGGCAGTAAATCCGTTTCGTTTTGTTCCAATGCTGTTACCCCAATCGGTAAAATCGGCTGTTCGTCGGCAAATCCCGCAAAGGAAAGGGATGTTGCCATCATTCCTGCAAGCACTGCAGTTGAAATTACTTTTTTCCACATCATAAATATCCTCCTTAAGTACGTGGTTTTTCGTTTTATTTTTTTGTGTTTCACATAGAATACCTTTGAAAGTACCAAAAGGTTGCAAAAAAACAAAAAAATTTTTTTACTTGAAAATCTTCCTTTTAATTATACCATAAAAAAAGGGGTTGTCAATCAAAAAATAAGAAAAAATCAGCTCCATTATGAGTCAAAATAGTAAAAAATGAAGAAAAAACTTGACATTTTGGCAATTTTATGGTATCATTAAGTAACAGTTGCCTTTTTAGCCAAGGATTTCTGAATGAAAAATACCCTTGTCTGCCGAAAAAACTGAATTAAAAAAAGGATAAAAAAGGTGTGGCAGATAGAGATTTGAAAAGAGGAAAGAATGATGCGAAAAAGAATTTTGGCTGTTGTGATTACAGTCGTAAGCTGTCTCTCTCTGATGATGAGCGTTGCAGCAAGTGATGATGTTCACGTTGTAGTAAACGGCGAAGCCGTTATCTTTTCCAAAGCTCCCGTTATGATTGACGATCGGTTGTTAGTGCCTATTCGTACCGTAGCAGAAGCGATGGATTGTGAAATTGGTTGGGATGCAGAAATTCAGGGAGTGAAAATCTCCAATGAAATTGTAAGTTTAACCCTTCGGATTGACCATGCGGATATGAAAATTGCAAATGATGCCGGAGAATCCACAGTATTGATGGATGTAGCTCCTATTTTGATAGACGATACCACCTATTTGCCCTTGAGAACAGTGGCAGAAGCGTTGGGCGGTGTGGTTACATGGGAAAACGGTGTTACTTATATTAATGATGCTCGCAGAGAAGCAGAAATGCAGGTTACCTATGCAGAGCCAGAGTATCAACCGTCCAAAGATGGGGAGCATACCTTCTATTTTCAGAATGAAGCAAGATTTAATCTTCCTGTAAACGGATCCGGTTATTGTTGGGTATGTTCTTACGCAATGGTATTAAGTGATGTCATGGGTTATGCCATTACCCCTGTGGATGTTGCAGCAGTAAATTCTGCTCAGGGAGCAAATGGAAATTATTGTTATCATGCTCAGATTGTAGAAGCATTCGGAGCAAAATTTATTCCGGCTTTGGATTCTTCTTCGGTGTACTATAAAGGTTATGAGCCCTATTTTGGGATTACATATTTAAATACACCCGATGAACAATCAGCAATCAATGCATTAAAAGAAGCATTGGATCGGAACCCTGCAGGTGTTATGGTTCGTTTTGAGGCGGTTTCTCCTCATACCATTGTTGCAACCGGTTATGAAGGAAATACGATTTACTTTAACGAACCCATGCCTTATGGTTATGGATACAGCGAATCCAGTATTTATGAACATGTACCCTTTGACCAAACTCATCCCGGAGGATATTGCGGTCTTGGTTTGAAGGATATGGATTTCATTCAGGCTATCGCGGCAAAATAAAAAATCAGGAAATCGTTCGGAACATTATGTTTCGAACGATTTTTTTGTTGTTTAAATTCCTTTAAGAAGCGATTGGTAAATAACAAATAATTAGCACAAATTTTCTGATTTTTGACTCTTTTTTTCTTGCTTTCATAAAAAGGAATTGATATAATACTAGTATCTTAAAAATAATGGAGGGATTCATTATGTATCATGTAAATTTTTTCGGACACGAGGTTTCTAAGTTAATTATCGGGGATAATCCTTTTACCGGTCATTCCTATATTACTGCGTGGATTCCGGCGGCAGAAATGTTTGATTACCATACAGAAGATAAAATTGTGGAAGCCATTCATAAAATGGAAGAGTTAGGAATTAACACTATGCTTCCCTTGGCTGACCCTTATATTATTCGGATTTTGCAACATTACCGTAACAATGGAGGAAAGATGAATTTCATTTTCCAAACCTACGGTCCTCATATGATGAACAAGGAGATTGCAGAATTTGGGATTAATCAGATGTTGGGAGTAAATCCAATTGGGATTTATCTTTCGGGTACTTACACCGACGTACGGTATGAAACAGGGCGGAAACAGGAAATTCTGGATATGATTCAACTGTTCAGAAATCATGAAAAATTTGTGGAAAAAGGTGTAAAGCTTGGATTGGGTTCTCACCTCCCCGAATTAATTCAGCTTTCCGAGCAGGAAAGTTGGGATGTTGATTTTTACATGGCTTGTATGTATAATCTCAGAAGAGGCCG
The DNA here is from genome assembly GCA_045540615.1 of Clostridia bacterium. Taxonomy (GTDB): domain Bacteria; phylum Bacillota; class Clostridia; order HGM11514; family HGM11514; genus SIG438. Next base: position 18 of record JAZQHN010000207.1, on the reverse strand, counting down.
TACAGGAGAAGAAAGCGG